>NZ_JBANAZ010000028.1:0-110078 GCF_059803455.1 Bradyrhizobium sp. UFLA05-108
CGGGCGGAGCAATCAGGGCCGTCAGCAACGTCGCTAGCACGGCAAGCTTGATCAGCAATCTGAGCACTTCTGCCTCCCGGTCTTTAAGGCAAGCAAATCCTGCTGGACTCCCTAACTCCGACGGCGTGATAGATTTCCAGACTGAAAATCGGCACAGCGCACTGGCTGTGAGACATCGAGCCACGCCGTCGCAGCATCGCGCGGAAGCTGAGCGCCATGTTGAGGCTGAGTGCCATGCTGGAGAAGGCGAGCGGGATCCTGCCGGACGACAGACAAGAAGAGGTAGTCGCTGAGTTGCATCGGCATGGGCGCGACCCCAAAGGGGCCAACGAAGTTCTGACGACCATGCGGCGGTCGCAGGTTCTTCATGTCGATCACCGTCGTTAGACTGACGGGCATGACCGTCCTGGTGAGGCGCGCGAGATCACAACAAAAGCGGAAGCGTGCTTACGTCCGGCCGCGGGACCGTCTCAGGCTACAATTGGAGGTCGAAGCTGGCTCACTTCCGCACTCCGAATAAGTTCCCGCCATAACTTGGGATAAAGTTTTCTCCCGCCGCTGCGACGGGCTCATGCGGGATTGGCCAGCAAGCTTGCCGCCTTTCTAACCCCTAGAGCCATGGCGCGCGGATACACCGCGCTATGCACCAAGGTGCTCGCTTGCCGCGAAATAGCAAGGCGTGGTTACGCGGTGTTCCCAACCTCTTGATCGAGCCAAGATTGTCGAGCAATCAGTGTGTGAGCAGGAACCTCGAGAGGAGCGGCATGGCCACCGTTTTCATCACCGGCAGCGCGGATGGGTTGGGTCGAGCGGCAGCGGAATCGCTTCTAGATGACGGCCATCGAGTTGTGCTGCACGCCCGCTCGGCCGGCCGAGCTGCGGCCGTCGCCGATCTCGCCTCGCGGGGCGCAGCGGTCGTGATCGGCGATCTCCGCAGCGGGGCCGAGACTCGAGACATCGCAGATCAGGTCAACGCGATCGGACGAATGGATGCGGTGATCCATAACGCCGGCGTGTACTCGGAGCGAAGTCGCGGCTCGACGCCCGACGGCCATGCCGTCACTCTCGCAATAAACACCCTAGCGCCGTACATGCTGACGGCGCTGATCAAGCGCCCCGAACGGCTAGTGTACCTCAGCAGCGGTCTGCACCGCAGCGGGGAGGGTTCGCTGGCCGATTTGGACTGGACGAAGCGGCCCTGGGATGCGGCACGGGCCTACGCCGAAAGCAAGCTGCACGTCGCCGCACTGGCTTTCGCGCTGGCGCGGCGCTGGCCGCAGGTCTTGAGCAACGCCGTCGATCCCGGTTGGGTGCGAACAAGAATGGGCGGCTCGGGAGCGCCGGTAGATCTCGATACCGGGCAACGGACTCAGACCTGGCTGGCCGCAAGCGAAGAACCGGCCGCCTTGGTCAGCGGTCGTTACTGGCATCACCTCCGGCAGGAGCAGCCGGCCGGTGAGGCAACCGATCCGGAATTCCAGGACCGGCTCGTCTCCAAGTTGGGCGAACTGACGGGTGTTGTGCTTTCTTAGGCTAAGCGGATCACCGGCCGGTTTGGTCTGCCAGTCCCGACCATCCTCGCGCCACTCCGCCGCCTCTGATGCGTTATCCAGGTGCCGCGGCGAGCGAAGCGCAATCTGCGGTTCAACGCAATCGCGAGAGGCTGACGGGTGCAGGACGATGAGGGACGACAGGTCGCAGATTGCCGAGATCCGGGATGCTGTTCACCTCTGCATCGACATGCAGAACATTTTCGCTCCCGGCGGGCTGTGGGCAACGCCCTGGATGGAGAGGGTTCTGCCTGCGATCGCCGGGATCACTTCGCGCTACAAGACGCGAACCGTCTTTTCGCGCTTCATCACGCCTGAGGACCCGGAAGATCGTCCCGGGCAATGGCAGGCTTATTTTCGCCGCTGGAAGGAGGCGACACGCGCCCGGATTCCGCCGCTCGGCCTCGACCTTGTGCCGGCTCTGGCTCGGTTCGTCCCTCCGGCACGGGTGATCGACAAGCCAGCCTATTCGGCATTCAGCAATCTCGCCCTGGCAGGCCTGCTGGTCGAAAAAGGAGTGGGCACGGTGGTCGTCACCGGTGCGGAAACCGACGTTTGCGTTTTGTCGACGGTCCTGAGTGCGGTGGATCTCGGTTTCAGGGTCGTCATCGTGGAGGACGCTTTGTGCAGTTCTTCGGATATCGGGCACGATGCGCTCATGACGATGTATCGCACTCGCTTCCATGGGCAGGTGGATCTGGTAACGGCCGAGGAACTGGCGAGATTCTGGCGAGAATAGCCAAGACGTAGCGCCGAAGCGCTGCAACTTCTGAGGCGCAGCCGAAGCAAGTAGGCGCAGCCGATTCACATATCCTAATGCGCGAGGCGTCGCAGCCAATCACACTGATTGGGCTGGAAAGGGGGCTGCCATGGCGATGGACCGCGTGGAACAGGCCTTTGTTGCGACCGCCATCACGGGTTTTCTGGTGATGACGGGGGCGATTGTCTGGATGATGCTGAGCTGATGGGCCCGGAGGCAACCTTGCGCGTCGCGCTGCCGTACGCCGCCGTTGTTCTGTGCCTGGCGGTCACCGCCTGGCTCACCTTCGCGCATCTCTTTTAGCTGTCAACTTGCCGTGAGCGCGACGCTCGGGCGTTACGTCCGGCGCTAGCCTTCATCGGCGGGAGTTCGTGACACCCCAGCTCCTCACGCAGGCGCAGCGCACTGACGAGGTGATCGCTGTCGCGTAAGAGTACCAGCGCCTCGCGAACCAGCTCGCGCGAATTCGCCAGGACTCTTGAGTCCAGCGCGTAATCAGGTGTGTAGATCATCGCATCTCCCTCTATCTTTATCTTTGCGATGAGCGCCGCAAGCAACACGTGTCGCTAAGTGTCAGCCCCTCCGCTCGTTGATGAGCGCAGTCAGTTTCCGGGCCATTGCTGCCAGATCGATCGGTTTCTCCAGGAGCAACACGTCCTGGAACTCTGAAATGACGGTGATTTTGTCGTACCCCGTCGTGAACACGAAGGGCACGTGGCGCGATCTGAGCTCGCGGGCTACGGGGAAGATCATGTCGCTGCGAATGTTCACGTCGAGCACTGCGGCATCCAGAACGCCGCCATCGTGCAGAATCTCGATCGCGTCCTCGATGTGACCGGCCGGCCCGGCGATCTCCGCGCCGAGCGCGCGGAGCGTCTTGCCGATGTCGTCGGCGAGAAAATATTCGTCCTCGACGACGAGTATCCTCCGGCCCGCCAGAAGCATGTGTTGACGGGACGATGTGGGCGATGCCGACATGATGCCTCCAGCGCTGCTCCAGGCCGTTAGGAACCTAAAACGGGCCGCCGCCTTGGTCCAAACGATGTAATCGAAGGCGGGTTCCATGAGCAACCGCGACATCATCGTCATCGGGGGCTCGGCGGGGGCGACCGCACCCTTGAAGCAGATTTTGGGCCGCCTTCCGGCGGACTTGCCGGCGGCCATATTCATCGTCTTGCACATACCGGCGCAAGGCGTAGGCATTCTCTCGACGGTCGTAAGCGGCGCCGGCAAGCTGCCGGTCCGGCAGGCCGAAAACGGCATGAAAATCGAGACCGGTCACGTCTATCTGGCGGCGCCGGATCATCATCTGCTGTTGTCCGAACATCATGTGCTGCTCGGGCGCGGTCCGCGTGAGAACCTGGTACGACCGGCGATCGATGCCCTGTTCCGCTCGGCAGCGCTGCATCATGGCCCTCGCGTGATCGGCGTGCTCCTGAGCGGCCTGCTGTCCGACGGTGCAGCCGGTCTCAACGCCATCAAGCGTTGCGGCGGGATGACCGTGGTCCAGGACCCCTTGGACGCCATCTCCGACGAGATGCCGCGGCGTGCCTTGGAGGCGAGCACCATCGATCTGTGCGTGCCCGGCGCAACCATGGGCGACGTGCTGTCCGATCTCGTCAGGGAACCTCCGGGGGCGACATTGCCGATCCCGCCGGACATCCGCCTCGAAGTCGAGATTGCAGCCGGCGACCGGATCGGCAGCGACAGCCTTGTTGCACTTGCCGATCCCGTCGCGCTGACCTGCCCGGGCTGTGGCGGTGTCCTGTCCGAGGTCAAGGCAGCGCGTCCGATGCGTTTCCGCTGCCAGGTCGGTCATGCCTACACCACCGATGTCCTTGCAAAGGAGCAGGAGGGGCGGGTGGACGAAGCCCTGCGCGTCGCGCTGCGCATCATCGAGGAGCGAGCGGAACTGGTCCAGCGCATGGCCGCCGACGGCAGGCGCAGTGGCCGGTCCGCAGTCGCCGAGATGTATGACGCGCGCGCCGTCGAATATCGCGAATATGCCGACTTGATCCGGCGCGTCGTGCTACAGTCGCTCGATCCTCCGGCCCGCAAGCGGGAGGCCTGAAGGCGTGGCCATGGCCCTCTCACTTGCCGAGCGTACCGAGCAGCTCCATTCCGAGCAGCGACTTCTCGTCAAGGCCGATCAGGATATCGAGGAAGGCTGGCAGCGGGTGCGCGACCAGGAGGAGCGGGTTCGCGATCTTGTGGCCGGTGGCCACGACACGCGTCAGGCCGAGCGCCTCGTCGACCTGCTCAAGCAGACCCTGGTCGAGTGGGAGCGCCACCGCACCCTGATCGAGCAGCGCGTCATCTATCTTCAGCAGCAAGTCGATCCGGAGCCGCCTGCGTCCAGCTGAGGGGCGGTCTCCTGAACTCGGCGCCGATCTCGAACATGTAGTCGAACTGCCGCACGACACTCTGGCGCCAGCGGTCGTTCTCGTCGAACAAGCGGTGGGCGGCTGCCGTGGCGCCCTCGGCCCGCTTGATCAGGGCTGCGAGCTCTTCGGAAAATTGCATCGCGGGTTCCGGCGGCACGGCACGGCTATGGCCGTTTGCGCCGGGCATGACAACGCCCTGGGCGGAGGCGCGCGGGACCATTTCTGCCTTTGATCTGTTGGGGTAACATGGGTTTCTGCTATTTGCAGAGGCCGGGCGCCGGTTGCTCCCGGCCAGCCAATGAGAGCCAGCAGAGCCATGAATGAAGTCGGCGACCAGTCGGTCGAGGGAGAGCGTCAGGTCAAGGCCCCGCTGATCATCGGGGTCGGCGCGTCGCCCGGCGCCCTGGACAGCATCGAACGTTTCTTTGCCAAGCTCACCGTGGCGGCCGACCAGGCCATCGTCCTGGCGCTTCAGCATCACGAGGCCTTCGACGAGGCCCGGTTGCGCGAGATCGTGCGGGGATCCAATGGCGCCAAGGTCGCCGACATCGGGGAGGCCGAAGCGATCGAGGGGGGCACGATCTACCTGTGCCCGCCGGCGATGATCACCACCATCCACGGCGACCGATTTGCGATTCGCAAGGCCGAGCAAGCACCCGGCGAGCGAGCCACGATCGACAGTTTCCTGGTGTCGCTCGCCGAAGAGCGCGCCGAGCAGTCGATTGGCGTGATCCTCGCCGGCACCGGCGGCGACGGAACGCTCGGCACCGCGACGCTCAAGGACCACGGCGGTCTCGCCATCGCCGAGAAGGCCGTGAGTCCCGAGCCCGAGCATATGCTCGACGGCAACACACCCGCGGCCATCGCCGACTACGTGCTGCCGCCCGAGGATATCCCCGAACACATCCAGGTCTATGCCCGTCACCTGCGGCGCCTCGAGGAGAAGCAGGGCTTCGACGAGGTGCTGGCCGCGGCTGCAACCTCGCTCTCGCGCATCGCCGACATCCTGCGCAACAAGACCGGCAACGATTTCCATGGGTACAAGCAGAACACCTTCCTGCGTCGCGTGCAGCGGCGCATGCAGGTGGTCCAGATCGACGAGATTCCCGGCTATGTCGATTTCCTGCGGAACGATAAGGACGAGGCCCAACACCTCTTCAACGATCTTCTGATCGGCGTCACCGAGTTCTTCCGCGACAAGCGCGAGTTCGAGGTACTGGAGACCCAGATCATTCCGAAGATGTTCGAAGGCAAGGGCGCGGGCCAGCAGGTTCGAATCTGGGTGCTCGGCTGCGCCACCGGCGAGGAGGCCTATTCGATCGGTATCCTCTTGCGCGAGCACATGGCGCGGCTCGATTCCGCACCACAGGTCCAGATCTTCGCAACCGACATCGACGGGCGCGCGCTCGCCACTGCGCGGGTCGGCCGCTACCGCACCAGTATCGAGGCGGATATGAAAAACGAACGCCTCGCGCGCTGGTTCGTGCGCGAAGGCGATACCTATTGCGTGGTGAAGGAATTGCGCGAGATGTGCATCTTCTCGCAGCACAACGTCATCAAGGACGCGCCGTTCTCCAAGCTCGATCTCGTCTCCTGCCGCAACCTCCTCATCTATCTCAATGCCGAACTGCAGAACCGGGTGATCCCGCTGTTCCATTTCGCGCTGTTGCCGGACCGCTACCTCTTTCTCGGCAATTCCGAGAACGTGACACGGCATCCAAAGCTGTTCGCTCCGGTCGACCGCCGTGCCCGCATCTTCAAGAAGCTCGAGACCGGAACGCGGCTGCCACCGGAATTTCCGATCACGACGGCGGCGGGCAGGGCGCCGGTCGAGGTGCCGCCGGTGCGTTCGTTCGGACCAGATGTGGGTCTGGAGCGCCGCGCGCAGCGGATCGCCGAGCGCTACGCGCCGGCCTACGTCATCACCGACGACAATTTCCAGATCCTGCATTTTTCAGGGCGCACCGGCCGCTACATCGAGCCGACCGCGGGCGCCGCCACGCTCGACCTGCTCCAGCTCGTGCACCGCGATCTCAGGCTCGAATTGCGCACGGCGCTCAGCAGCGCCGCTGAGACCAATGAGGCAGCCCATGCCGAGCAGGTGCAACTCGGGCTGAACGGCCACCGCGTGCTCGTCGACATCACCGTCGAGCCGATCCAGGACGGCGCCGGCGGCCATCGCAACTTCCTCGTCCTGTTCAAGGACGGCCCGGTCCGGGTGATCGATACCAACCAGAGCAACCCCAATGTGCTGGTGCGTACCGAGCATGTCGAGCGTCTGGAAAGCGAGCTGCGGGCAACGCGGGAGCGGTTGCAGGCGACCATCGAGGAGCTCGAGAGCACCAACGAGGAGCTGAAATCCTCGAACGAGGAATATCAGTCGCTCAACGAGGAGCTGCAATCGGCCAATGAGGAGCTCGAGACCTCGCGCGAGGAATTGCAGTCGGTCAACGAGGAGCTGACCACCGTCAATGGCGAGCTGGCGCACCGCGTGCAGGAGCTGACACGCGCTACCAGCGACCTGAAGAATTTCCTCGAGAGCACGCAGATCGCAACCGTGTTCCTCGACAACGATTTGCGGGTGATGAATTTCACGCCCGCGATCACACAGGTCCTGCATCTGGTGGAAACCGACGTCGGCCGCCCGATCGCCCACATCAAGGCGCGTATCCCCATCGAGGAGCTCTATGACGACGTACGCCGGGTGCTGCGAACGCTGGCCAGCGCCGAGCGCGAGCTGACCGCGCCGGATAGTGGCACGCGCTACATCGTGCGCATCCTGCCTTATCGCAGCATCGACAATTTCATCGCCGGCGTCGTCATCACCTTCATCGACGTCACCGCGATCACGCGCGCGGAGGAGCGGCAACGCCTGCTGCTCGCCGAGCTGCAGCATCGCGTCCGCAACACGCTCGGCGTCGTGCGCTCGATCGCCCGTCGATCGGCGGAAACGAGCTCTACCGTCGAGGAATACGCCTCTCACTTGGACGGCCGGCTCAACGCCTTCGCACGCACCCAGGCGCTGGTGACCCGCGATCCGGGGGGCGGCGTCGATCTTGAATATCTCGTCGTCGAGGAGCTCCTGGCCTATAATGCCAGGGAAGGCGAGCAGGTGCGGGTCTCCGGCCCGAAGGTGCGTCTCCAGCCGAAGGCCGCCGAGACCTTCGCACTCGCCGTCCACGAGCTCGCGACCAACGCGTTGAAATACGGCGCTTTGAGCCGGCCCACGGGGCGGATCGAGATCGCCTGGCGCCTCGATGAGTCCACCGACCCGGCGGAGCTGGTCTTCGAATGGCGCGAGCGGGGCGGGCCGCAGGTCACACCGCCGCCGCGAAAGGGCTTTGGCACGGAGCTTCTCGAGCGCACGCTGGCGTTCGAGTTCAAGGGGCAGACGACGATGGCGTTCAGCGCTTCAGGACTGCAATGCACGATCACCATTCCTTTGAGCAAACGCACGTTCCATATGGCCGGGGGGAGCGCTAGTTGATGCCCGTGTCCACTCTAGATCGAAGCGTGACTGATCCGGTCGTCCGCAGGCTGAATGCGCTGCGGCCGTTGTCGGCCCAAGCCTCCGCTTCGCTTGAGCACGCCGCTCTCGAAGGGATGCAGCGCGCCGGATCGGGCGAGGATCTGATCTCGGAGGGCGATTCCGTCGACAGCGTCCGTATCGTGCTGTCGGGATGGCTCTGCCGTTACAAGACGCTCGAGGACGGCCGGCGCCAGATCGTCAACTTCATCTTCCCTGGCGAGACCTGCGACGCGCATGCGTACCTGCTGACGGTGATGGATCACTCGATCGCGACGCTGACGCCGGTCGTCTATACCGAAATCAAGCGCACGCGCTTCGAGAGCCTTGTCGCTAGCGACCGTTCGCTCGCGGAAGCGTTCTGGTGTGAGACGCTCGTGAACAGCGCCATCCAGCGCGAATGGGCCATCAATCTCGGCCGCCGTGTCGCGCTGGAACGCGTGGCGCATCTGTTCTGCGAGATTTTCGAGCGGCTGCGCCCGGTTGGAATGGTCGACGGCAATTCCTGTATCATGCCGGTAACCCAGATGGATCTGGCCGATGCCACCGGCCTGTCGGTGGTCCATCTCAATCGCACCGTGCAGGAATTGCGCGCCAACGGCCTGATCGTACTGCGCGAGCGAACACTGACCATCACCGATCTCGATGCACTCAAGGACGCCGCGCTGTACTCGCCGGGCTATCTGCAGCTCTATCGCAGTAAGTAGCTTCTAACGCTAGCTGTCACGCACCAGTCGAGCCGTTCGCGACCGTCCAGAGTGCGGCGCGCGAGGCCGTGGTGATCTAGCGTGCTGCGATGCAGCGTTTGTCAGCCTGCGCGCAACGATCGCATTTGCTTAACCTATGGAAATGCTGGAACTCAGTTCCGCTCCGAAGCTGCGAAGGCTGCCCGCCCGGGCCGCCCCGGTGCGGCAGGTGATCGGCCCCGGCGCTCTGAGCCTCCGGCCGGGGGCCGACTCCCTTCAAGCCAGATCATCCGTGAACGCAGAAAATGACCGCCAAACGCAATCGAACCAAACAGACGCATTCGCTCCAGGAGCGTTTGCAGATATCAGCCGAACAGGCCCGCCAACATGCCCGCCGTCTTCCGGCCGGCAAGGAGCGGGAGATGTTGCTGCGCCGTGCGAAGCAGGACGAAGTGGCTTCCAGTCTGACCGATTGGTTGACCGCCCCGGCCGTCCGCAAGCGCTGGCAAGGAGAGGGCAGATCATGAAACATTACCGGGCGTTTCAGATTAACCCCGACGGCCATGTCTTCGGTTGCATCAACCTCGTCTGCGACGGGGAGGAGGATGCCAAGCGTCAGGCGCAGGCGCTCGTGAGCTTCTATCGCATCGAGCTATGGCGCCTGGACCAGCGCGTCGCCAGGTTCGAAGCCGTCTCGCAAGTGCCGGATCGTGTGAAGCAGCTTGGCGACCGGGCCCCGCGCGCCAGTCTGCGATGATGGCATCATGCCGGTGATTTGCCCGACGTGTCAATCAATTTCGGAAAAATCGTAGCGATCCGTGTTCGGGATTGCCGGCTACTTTGCATGGGGTTGTTTTCGAGTTTTTTGCGGAGGCCCGTCAGCCGGTGGATGTCCCGGTGCGCCAGACGCCTCTGCTCGCTGCGGCAGGTTACCGACGGTCGTGCAACCCGATAGCTACAACATCGGCTCGAACTGGCAGTGCACCAGCAGCTCGGAGACCGAAGCGTTGTTCGGCAGCATGAGAACGGTCTCAACCAGTCGTGCGATGTCGCCGGGCTGACTCATCTCGTGGCGGGGAATCTCGTCATCGTTCAGCGTCATGTCGGTGGCGACATAGCCGGGGCATATGACGGTCGCCCGGATTCCTGCAGCGCGACCCTCGCGGCGGATGCCGTGCGTGAGCGCGACCACGGCGAATTTGGTCATGGCGTAACCGACGTTACTTCCCACGCGCTTGCCGGCGAGCGAGCCGAGGTTGACCACTCGCCCGTGGCCGCAAACTGCCAGATGGGGCAGGGCGGCCCTGATGACACGGAGCGGGCCTTTGACGTTGATCCGCCACATGTCTTCCAATTCGTCTTCACCCTCGTCGGAGACGCGGACCTTCGGATTGATGCCGGCTGCGTTGACGATGGCGTCCACGCCGCCCCATCGCGCGAGCGTTGCCTTGACCCATGCCTTGGGGCTCTCGGCGTCGTCAGCGTCGTAACGGTGCGTCATGAGCCTCGGACTCTCCTGCAGGGCGCTCGGATTACGAACTCCCGCCGAGACTCGGAAACCCGATGCCAGCAGTCGATCGACCACGGCGCGTCCGATGCCGCGCGAGGCGCCCGAAACCATGACGATCCGGTTATTGACCTCCAGCATGTACGTTTCTCTCTCAAGGGTGAGCCAAAAAGGACCGTAGCGAATGTAGGGGGACGTGGCCGGAAGCGAGTAAGAGCAATTCACTCTGCCTGTATCGGTGACGCTTATGGGATCGCTTGGCGGAGCTATCGGCCATGCTTATGAGGGCAGACCGAATCCGTTCTATCCGTGCCCATTTATGTGAACGTAGTGTTCCGCCGCTCCGCTTGATCGCAAGAGAGCCATGCGGATGGGATTTGCGGACTTTCGAACGGCATTGGTGACGGGTGCGTCCTCGGGAATCGGGGCTGCGACGGTTCGCCGCTTGAGCGCAGAGGGCCTCGAGGTTTATGCGACCGGCAGGGACGCGGGACGGTTGGCGACCTTGTCGGCGGAGACCGGGTGCCGCGCCTGTGCGGTTGACGTGAACGATCTGGGCGCGCTGACGGAACTGGCAGGCTCGGCCGAGTTCGATGTGCTCGTCAACAACGCCGGCCAGTCCCGACGCAGCAATATTCTGGATACCGCCCCTGAGGATGTCGACACGCTCGTGGACGTGAATTTGCGGGCGGTCCTCCATCTTACGCGGCTGATCGTGCCGGGCATGGCCAAGCGTGACCGTGGGCACGTCGTGAACATCTCCTCCATTGCCGGCCACTATGCATTCGGCGAGAACGCGACGACGTTCAATTCGTCCGTCGCCTATCACGCGACCAAGGCCGGCATCCATTCGCTGTCGCAGCAATTGCGCGTGGACCTCTTCGGCAGCCGGGTTCGCGTCACCGAGGTGTCGCCGGGCCGGGTCGCGACCGGCATTTTCCAGAACCCGGACGTCGGCGGCGACGGGAATGATCGCTTTGTCGGCGCCTTCGAGACGCTTCAACCCGAGGACATTGCGGACGCGATCGCGTTCGCCGTGGGATCGCCGATGCGCATGAACGTCGCGATGCTCGAGGTCATTCCAACATTTCAGGTCGTAGGTGACCTGCGATTTGCGCGGCGGACAGAGGTCGCGCAACAGACAGAGATCAAGAAACGGAGCTGACGATGCCTGAACTTGCGAACCGCCTCAAAACCGTAAAAGTGTCCGCCTCGGCGGCGATGACGGATAAGGCGCGTGAGCTGCGCGATGCGGGCGTCAAGATCGTCAGCCTGTCATCCGGCGAGCCCGATTTCCCGACGCCTCCGCATGCCATCGACGCCGCGCATCGGGCGGCCCTGGCAGGGGATACCAAATACCCGGCGATGCCGGGGACGGTGGCCCTGAGAACCGCGGTCCAGCGCAAGTTCAAGCGTGAGAACAATCTCGATTATGCCCTCGATGAAATCCTGATCGCCAACGGGGGCAAGCAGATCATCTTCAACGCGCTGTTCGCCACCTGCAATCCCGGCGACGAGGTGGTCATTCCGGCGCCAGGCTGGATCACCTACGCGGACATCGTTCTCCTCGCCGAGGCGACGCCAGTTTCGGTGCCGTGCCCGGAGAACAACCAGTTCAAGCTGCGGCCGGCGGATCTCGAGGCTGCGATCACACCCAAGACGAAGTGGCTGATCCTGAACTTCCCGAACAATCCGACCGGCGCCGCCTGCTCGCGCGCCGAGATGCGCGCGATCGCGGACGTCATGCTCGGGCATCCCGACGTCTGGATCCTCACCGACGACATCTATGAGCACCTCACCTATGACGGTTTCGAGTTCTGCACGATTGCGGAGGTCGAGCCCAGGCTGAAGGATCGCGTCGTAACGGTGAACGGCGCGTCCAAGGCCTACGCCATGACGGGATGGCGCGTCGGCTATTGCGGCGGCCCCAAAAGCTTGATTGCCGCCATGAACAATGTCCACGGTCAGGCGACGGGCGGCATCTGCACGCTCAGCCAGGCGGCCGCCGTGGCTGTTCTGGACGGTCCTCAGGGTTATCTGAAGGAGCGGGCCGATATCTATCGCGACAGGCGCGATCTGGTGGTCTCGCTCCTCAATCAGATCCCCGGCATCACCTGCCACAAGCCGCAGGGTGCATTTTACGTGTTCCCGAACATCGCCGGTTGCATCGGCAAGACGTCCAAGGGAGGGCGGCGGCTGGACACCGATGCCGACTTCATTTCGGCCCTTCTGGAGGAGCAATACGTCGCCGCCGTTCACGGCGGAGCCTACGGAATGAGCCCGTATTTCCGGATTTCCTATGCGACCGATATCGAAACGCTGAAGGAGGGATGCCGGCGCATTGCGAGCTTCTGCGAAGGCTTGCGCTGACGGGAGGTAGGTAAGGGGCGGCCCGATGACTGAAGTTCAGGCACAGGCTGCCACACCCATTGTCATAACCGTTTGCAATGCCCCTAAATGGAGACAATCTTGGTCCTATCGGATGTCGGCGTCTAAGCTTTGCTTAAAGAGGGGTAGATCTTGGGATCGCGCAGTCGGGGACGGCCAGCAATGACCAGCGACGATGCGGTGGCTGTTGTAAGTGCCCAACCAGAGGCCCGACAGGGATCGCGGTGGCGCCTGAGCTTGCCCGCCGGGCTGCTCGCGCTCCCGATGATGGTCTTCCTGGCCTACTTCTTCTTCTATCCCGCAATCAGGCTGCTGTTCTCGAGCATACAGACGCAGAACAGCCAGGGAATTATCGGGCCTCCCTTCACGCTCGCGCACTACGCAAGGCTCATCGATGTCGAGCTCTATGCGCGCGTGTTCTGGACGACGCTCAGGATCAGCCTGATCACGTCTGCTCTTGCGACCGTATTGGCCTATCCGGTTGCGCTGGTCATGGTGAAGAGCCGCCCCCTCGTTACGCGAATTATCACGCTCATCGTCATCGCGCCGCTGGTCGTCAGCGTCGTCGTGCGTGGCTACGGGTGGCAGTTGATCCTGGCGAACGGCCCGAAGGGGATGTTGAACTGGATCCTGATGACGCTGCACATCGTCGATGGGCCGGTATCGGTCCTCTATACCGAGAAAGCCGTGGTCATCGGATCGTTGCATGTGTTCTTCCCGATGATGGTCCTGCCGCTGGCATCCGCGCTCGGCAAGATCGATCGCAATCTGGAGGATGCGGCCCGCGTTCTCGGTGCGCCCTGGTGGAAAGTCTTCCTGCGGGTGACGTTGCCGTTGAGCATGCCCGGTTTCGTGGCGGGCTTCACCCTGGTGTTCTCGCTGACGGCGGGCTCCTTCGTCATCCCTGCCATCCTGGGAGGGGCGTCCGCGATCATGCTGGGCAATCTGATCGAGCAGCAGATTTTCGTCGTGTACGACTGGCCGTTTGGTGCGGCGATCGCTGTGGTCCTGGTGGGTGTCGTTTTCGCGGTCAATGGTTTCTCGATGTGGCTTCTCGAGGGCCGCCGTCTCCGGAGGCCGACCTGATGGACGAGCATTTTTCCGGCTTTGGTGCCTTTGTGCTCTATGCGATCACGACCGCGATGATGGTCTTCATCATGGCGCCGCTGCTTCTCGTTATGGCGGTGTCGGTTTCCGACTCCTATTTCGTGACGTTTCCGCCTCAGGGTTTTACGCTGAAATGGTACTTCAAGGTCCTCGGGGATCGAGACTTCCTGGAGGCGATGCGGCTGAGCATCCTGCTGGCGCTCGGCACGACGGCGGGCTCGCTGCTGCTCGGTGTGCCGGCGTCGTTTGCGCTGGTACGCGGAAATTTCTTTGGCCTGGCGGCCATCAAGGGCTTCCTGCTCTCGCCATTGATTTTCCCCGCCCTGGTGACGGGCCTCGCGCTGCTCCAGGTCCTCACCAAGCTCGGCTCGCAGGATGCGAGGCTGAACCTGCTGATCGGGCACGTTGTCGTGACCTCGCCGTACGTCATCCGGACCGTGGTCACCAGCCTTCAGCTGGTGGACGAGAACCTGGAAGATGCGGCTCGGACGCTTGGTGCGAACCGGCTGTGGACTTTCTGGCGTGTGACGCTGCCGCAGATCGCATCCGGGGTTGCCGCCGGAGGTCTGTTCGCCTTCATGGTGTCCTTCGACAATTACCCGGTCACGATGTGGCTCGCCAATTCCGAGTACTCGCCGGTGCCGCTCGTGCTGATGCGGCAGCTCGTCAACGTGTTTGATCCTTCCGTGCCAGCGATGTCGACGATCATCATCCTAATGGCGATGGTCGGCGTCCTGCTTCTGGAGAAGCTGGTAGGTCTTCGCCGCGCGCTGGCCGCCTGATTTTTACTTCGTAGATGGAGATTGGACCATGAGACTGACGCGTAGAAATCTCATCAAGGCCGGTGCATCCGCGGTTGCTTTCCCGACGATCATCAGCCGGGCGTGGTCACAGGACGCCAAGCAGCTTCATGTCGGCGTCTACAACTCCGCCCTGGGTAAGCTGATCCAGAAGGAAGTCATTCCCAAGTTCGAGGCGGAGTTCAAGTGTCGCGTCTTTACGATTGAAGGAGCGACCCTCTCCAACATCGCTGCACTCCGCGCGACGCGCGATACGCCGCGATACAGCGTCATGATGATGGATGATGTCGGCATCCCGCAGGCGAAGCAGGAGGGTTTGATCGACAAGCTCGATCCTGCCAAGATTCCCAATCTCGCGAAGGTGTATCCGCGCTACATCTTCGAGGATGGCTACGGCGTCGGGTTCTCCATCTCGAGTGCGGCCCTGTTCATCAACCCGCAGGTGACGAAACCAATCGAGAGCTATGAACAGATCTTCGATGCGAAGTATCGCAAGCAGATTCTGCTGAACACGCCGAAAAACACCCAAAGCGTGCTGATGCTCATCGCCGCGACATCGCTCGTGACGGGCAAGCCGTTCAAGGAAGCCCAGTATCTGGTCGATCAGGGTTGGGACAAGCTGGCGACACTGAAGCCGAACGTGCTGACGATCTATGACAGCGAGGCGCAGGTCCTCCAGGTCGCCCAGGGACAGGCGACGATCGGCGGCATCGAGTATTCGAAGGCCATTTACCCGCATACGGCGAAGGGAATGCCCCTCGACATGACCTTCCCCAAGGAAGGCGCGTTCACGGGCATCAACAGCATGACGGTGGTCAAGAATGCGCCCGAGCCGGAACTGGGAGCAGCACTCATCAACCGCATTCTCGAGCCGTCGGTTGCCAAGATGCTCTCTGAGCAGACGCTGAGTGCGCCCTCGGTCAGCGGCATCGACTTCAAGCCGGAGACGGCGAAGTTCCTCGCATATCCGGATACCAAGGCGACCGATCTCGGGCTCTTCACGCCGGATTGGAATTTCATCGTGCCGCGCCGCGGCCCCTGGCTGGAGCGTTACAACCAGGTCTTCACAAGCTAAGGCGGATAATCATGAGGTCCTCCGAAGTCAGGCTTGAACGTCTCAGCAAGGAATACAACCGCGTCGTCGCGGTCGATGAGGTGTCTCTGACGATCGAGCCGGGTCACATGGTGGCCCTGCTCGGTCCAAGCGGATGCGGGAAAACGACCTGCCTTCGCATGATCGCTGGGTTGATCCGCCCGACATCCGGTGATGTCCTGGTGAACAACGCGAAGATCACCGATGTGCCGGTGCATCGGCGCAACATCGGGATGCTGTTCCAGAACTACGCGTTGTTTCCGCACATGACGATCGAGGAGAACATCGCATTCGGCCTGCAGATGCGAGGGATCGCCAAGGCGGAGGCCGCCAAGAAGGTCGCCGCGGCGCTGAGCCTTGTCCAGCTTTCGAACTTCGGGAAGCGATATCCGACCCAGCTCTCGGGTGGCCAGCAACAGCGCGTTGCGCTTGGGCGAGCGCTGGTGATCGAGCCTGCGATGCTGCTGCTCGATGAGCCGTTGGGTGCGCTCGACAAGGGGCTTCGCGAAAGCATGCAGGTCGAATTGCGAGCCCTTCAGCGGCGACTGGGCCTGACCACGATCATGGTGACGCACGACCAGGACGAAGCCCTGACGATGGCTGACAAGATCGTCGTCATGCGGGACGGCAAGCTCGAGCAGGTCGGCTCGGCGACCGAGATCTATCAGCGGCCAGCCTCCAAATTCGTCGCGAAGTTCATCGGTGCCTCCAACCTGTTCGAGGGCAAGGTCGAGCAGCGCAACGGAAATGGCGCGATCATTCGCGTGTCGCAGGATCTGAAGCTCCAGGTCGATCAGGTACCGGCTTCTGCCGCGGACGTGATGGTCTCGATCAGGCCGGAAGCGATCATCGTCGAGGGAGCCGATCAGGTTGGTGCGGCGGATCGGCCAAACAGTGTGGCTGCGCGGATCGATCAGGTCGTCTATCGCGGCTTCGTCAGTCACTATTATCTGAAGACGGCGAGCGGTGAGCAACTGATTGTATTCGAGCAGAACCAGTCGCAGCAATCGGAGCTCCGCTACGCGGTAGGGCAGCAGGTCGTTGCGCGATGGAACGCACCGAGCAATCACGTCATTGCGCGGCACTAAAATTCGGGGTCGCAAGCCCGCGGATCATCAAACCGGATAGCGAGCGCAACTCATGCGCTCGCCGGCGTGCGCCCCGGTGCAGGCGGCAGGACATCTCGCCAGCAATCAATATCCCCTATACCCGCAGAGCGACAACGTGTTGGTTCGGCTCGCGCGGGTCATCTAGATTTGGGCGTAGCGGCCACGAGGCCGCGCGTCGATCTCCGGAGCGCTGTTTGTCGATCACCCACCGCGTTTCTCCCTTCATCGGCGTGCTCGAGAAGGACCCAAAGATCAGCTTGATCGGCACACTGGCCATGCTGGTGGAGGCGCCGGGGGAGTTCGACCTTGTTCAGCAGGGCCGCATCTGGTCGCTTGCCGATGTACTTTCGTCCTGGCCCAATGTCGAAGAAGCCGTCGTTGGCGTGACCAACGTCATGCTCACGTTTGTGCAGCCGCCGAACGACATCGGCGCGCTTGCAGCAGATATTATCGAGCTCTGGCATCGTTTGAGCCCGCGTAATGCGGACGGCAAGCTGATCGAGATTCCCGTCGTCTACGGCGGCGAGCTTGGCTTCGACCTGCCGGCGGTGGTGGCGCGCTCGGGATTGTCGGCGCAGGAAGTGATCAGGATCCACAGTGAGGGTGAGTATACCGTCTGTGCGATCGCTAGCTCCCCGGGATTCGGTTATCTCCACGGCCTCGATCCCCGCATCTTCATGCCGCGCAAATCGGTCCCCTCGCTCAACATGCGCGCGGGCTCGGTGACGATCGGCGGGATGCAGACCGGCGTTGCGGTGCTCACGAGCCCGAACGGCTGGAACGCGATCGGCTGGGCCGAGATCGCGATGTTCGATCCCCACAAGACACAGCCGTCGCTGATGGCACCGGGCGATCGCGTCAAGTTCAGAATCGATCGGATCGAACTGTGATCGAAATCCTGACCAGCCACGCGTTCAACACGATCCAGGACCGTGGTCGCCGCGGCGTGCGCCGCTTCGGTGTGAGTACGTCCGGCGCCATGGACCCGGTCGCTCTCGAAGCCGGCAACGCGCTTCTCGGCAACGATGGTGACGCCGCGGGCATCGAGGTGCAGACGTTTCCCTTCCGCCTGCGTTTCAATGCGGACATCTCATTTGCGCTCACTGGAGCTGATTGTGATGCGAGGCTGGGGCAGCGAGCCGTTCCGCCCTGGTGGCGGATGCGGGCGAGAGCAGGAGATGTCCTCACGATCGGCTCGCCCAAACGCGGTGCCCGCGTCTACGTCTCGCTCGAAGGTGGTATCGACGTTCCACCGGTGCTTGGCTCACGGAGCACGCATCTTCGCGCGGGATTCGGCGGATTGGACGGGCGTGCCTTGCAGTCGGGCGACGTCGTGCCGATCGGAAATCCGCGGCGGGACTCCTCGGGGCGCGTCGAGTTTGGTGCCGAGCCACCCGAGATCGCTATCGCGGAGTCCGATCCGCGGGAGGATCGCGTTCTGCGGGTGCGCGTCATCCGCGCTGGAGAGCACGACCTGTTTTCCGAGGAGATGCAGGCGATGTTCTGGTCGACAAGATGGAAGATCAGCGCGCAGAGTGATCGCGGCGGGTATCGGCTCAGCGGAGCGAAGCTGACATTGGCTGCACCGGTCGAGATGCGTTCGCATGGCGTGGTGGCCGGCGTCGTACAGGTGCCGCCGGGCGGTGAGCCGATCATCCAGATGAGCGACGCCAACACGGCGGGGGGGTATCCGAAGATGGCCGCGGTGATCCAGGCCGATCTGTGGCGCCTCGGCCAGGCGCGGTCGGGATCATTCATCGCATTCAGCGAGATCAGCTACCAGGATGCCGTTGCCGCCATGGCTCCCGTCAACGAGTACATCGGCAGGGTGCGCGCGACGGCCGATCTTTATCGAGCTCTTTGAGTGGAACTAAGCAACAATCAAGAAGGATGGTTCAAACATGAAAATCGGCATCAACTCGGACATGGGCGAAGGCTTCGGCAACTATCGCATTTGTGACGACGAGGCGCTCATGGGAATCGTCTCCTCCGCCAACGTGGCGTGCGGCTTCCATGCCGGCGACCCCATCATCATGGATCGCACGGTCCGCATGGCAAAGACCAAGGGGGTTGAAGTCGGCGCGCATCCGGGTCTGCCGGATCTGCTCGGATTTGGCCGCCGCGTGATCCAGATGGATGCGGCCGAGCTCGAGAAGCATATGGTCTATCAGATCGGTGCACTCCAGGGCATCGCGGCCAATGCCGGCCATCGCGTGACCCATGTCAGCTTCCATGCAGCGATGGGCAACATGGTGAACGCCGATCCGGATATGGCCGCCGTCGTCGCCCGCGCAATCGCAACCATCGATCGTGACTTCATCGTGTTCTCGCAGCCCGACGCCGCGATCGTACATGCCGCCCGCAAGGTCGGCCTGCGGGTGCTGACGCTCTTTCTTGCCGATCGTGCCTACGACGAGAACGCCCATCTCGTGTCCCGCAAGCTGCCCAATTCGGTCATCACCTCGTCGGAGGCAGTGGCGGAGCGGGTTCAGAGGTTTTTGGACAGCGGCACGGTGAAGACGATCGAAGGCAAATCGATCAAGGTCGAGGCGCGCTCGATTCTCATTCACAGCGACACTCCCGGCTCCGTCGATCTCGCGGCCACGGTGCGGCGTGTGGTGGAGCAGGGCGGCGGCGAGGTCGCCCCGGCGGCGGTGCTGGTCAACTAGCTGCGCGGGACCTCGCGGGCCCTCGCTCAGGTCGAGCTGGCCTCGACAAAGGGGCGAATTCTGGCGATGGGCGTTCCGTAGCCGACCATCGCGCCCGTCTCGGCGAGGACAGCATCGAGGATACCCTCGGCCGGAGAAAGAACCGGCGCATAGATCAGGCCAACCTTGACGAGGCCGACGATCGCGCCGGCCTCGATCCGTTGGCCCGATTCGACGAACGGCTTTGTCTGCCAGGGATGCCCGGCGAGGAAATGCCCCGCGATATCAGCCGTCGCGACGACGTGCGGATCCTCATGAGGGCTGGATGCTGCGACCGGCGCCGGCGAAGACCCGCCAGTCTCCACGACGAGTTTCAACGACTGGTCCTTGTCTTCGATCTCGATGGAGGCGACGCCGTATATCTCCAGGAGCCTGGCCAGACGTTCGATGTGGGATGCATCTATCGGCATCTGCGAAGCTCCTCGAGAAGTCGAACGTTGGTCCTGAGCCGGTCAAGATAGGCTGACATATCGGTCTCGGCAGCAAGCGCATCCGGATAGGCCGTTTGCTCGAAGCGCAGTCTACTGCCGAGCCTTGCCTGCCCGACGCGCCAAAGATCAGCCTTGATCACGGTTGCGATTTTCGGGTAGCCGCCGGAAGTCTGCGCATCGCGCATCTGGATGATCGGCTGTCCATTGGGCGGGATCTGGATGACGCCCGGGACGATGCCGTGCGACCGTTTTTCGATCGGTGAGATCGGTTTCACGGCGGGACCTTGCAGGCGGTAACCGTAGCGGTTGCTCTGCGGCGTGATCTTCCAACTGCTGCGCCAAAACAGGTCCTGCGTGGCGCCGTCGAACGCATCGTATTCGCCGGCGATCACGACCCTGACCGGGATATCGTCCTGCGCATCCGGCCGGGCGAGGGCGATGTCGGCCGGTTCGATCCCGAGTTCGCCGATGCCCGTTGCCGGGCTGGGCTCGGCGCATGGCAGCATATCCCCCGGCTGGAGAGGTCGCCCGTGAAGGCCGCCGAACTCACCGCGGAATTGGGTGCTCCGTGATCCCAAGACCACTGGCACGTCGATACCACCACTGACGGTCAGATAGCATCGTGCGCCACGAGGCATCGCCTTGAGGGTGAGAACGTCGCCGGCGCGTGCCTGCGACCGCCACCAGGGCGGGATCATTCGTCCTCCGATCTGGGCTTCGACCTCGGCGCCCGTGAGCGCAAAAGCCATGCTCTGGGAGAAACGGAGCTTGAACGGTGTCATCGGGATCTCAATGCCCGCGGCGTTCTCCTCATTGCCAAGCAGGATATTGCCGGCGCGCAAGGCGATGTCGTCCATCGCGCCCGAGGTGCCGACCCCGAACCGATATTGGTCGAAGCGGCCGAGGTCCTGGACACTGGTCGGGCCGAGGACTGACATGATCTCGATCAACGGATCACCCGTTCGATCTCGAAGCGGATGGTGTCGCCCGGCGCGAGCGCGGCCGGCGTCGGCCAGGATGAATCGAAGAACGTCCAGGTCGTGTGTCCGATGGCATGCCAACCACTGGGGCCCGGTGAAGCGGAGACCCCGGTCTGCGATCCACCGATGGACACCGAGCCGCCGGCGGAACGTTGCAGCGGCGTCTGACGGCGCGGCATCGTTATGCGAGGGTCCATGCCGCCGAGGTAGCAATAGCCGGGATGACTTCCCAGCGCGAACACGGTGTAGAGAGGCGCAGCATGGATCGATACCACGTCGTCAACGGACAGCCCGGAGTGTTCGGCAACGGCCTGGAGTGACGATCCGATCTCTCCGCCATAGGTGACGGGCAGCCTGATCTCGCGACCGCCGATCGCAAACTCCTTCGCTTCGTCCCATCCGTCGTTGAGGGCGGCGATCAGAGAGTCCAGTTCGCGGGGAGGTGTTTCGAAGGTCAGCATCAGATTGGTGATGCCCGGGATGGCTTCGCGGATTCCCGGCCACTTCGAAGCCGCCGCGGCGAGCGCCCAGATGCGTTGCTGGTGCGGCAGGTCGAACGTGCCGGGCGCCTCGAAAAGAAGAGCTGACGTGCCGAGCAGGCTGATCCGTGGTCGATCGCGAGCCGTCATTTCGCGGCTCTCCGCTCAGCCATCCAATGCTCCAGATGATGGATGTCGTAACCACCCCGGCAGAACGTTGGATCTGACAGAATAGCCTGATGCAGCGGAACATTGGTTCGAACGCCCTCGGCGCGTAGCTCGGAAAGCGCGACGCGTGCGCGTGCCAGTGCTTCGTCGCGGGTAGCGCCATGGGCGATGAGCTTGCCGATCAACGAGTCATAATGACGCGGAACATCGGCGCCGGTGACGATGTGCGAGTCGACACGGATGCCGATGCCGCCGGGAACATCCCAGCGCGTCACCGCGCCTGGTGAAGGTGCAAAGGTGATCGGGTCTTCCGCGTTGATGCGAAATTCCACGGCATGACCGCGCCGCGCGATATCCGCCTGCGAGATCAGCACCGGCTCGCCGCGTGCAATGCGGACCTGCTCCCTGACGATGTCGATGCCCGTGGTCATCTCGGTAACGGGGTGCTCGACCTGCACGCGCGTGTTCATCTCGATGAAGAAGAACTGCCCGTCTTCATAGAGGAATTCGAAGGTGCCTGCGCCGCGGTAGCCGATCCGCCGACAGGCTTCGACACAGCTCTCTCCGACTCGTTCGACGAGCGCGCGGTCGATGCCGGGGGCGGGGGCCTCCTCGACGACCTTCTGGTTCCTGCGCTGGAGCGAGCAGTCGCGGTCCCCGAGCCAAAGATGGTTATTGTGCTGATCGCACAGGACCTGAATTTCGATATGGCGCGGCTTTTCGAGGAATTTCTCGATGTAAACGGCGGCGTTCTTGAAGGCCTGGCTCGCTTCGGCGCGCGTCAGCGCGAGCGCGTCAGCGAGTTCATGCTCGGCGCGCACGATCCGCATGCCGCGCCCGCCACCGCCGCCTGCGGCCTTGATGATGACGGGATATCCGATCTCCCGTGCGATGGCGCGTACCCCGACCGGATCGTCGGGCAAGGCGCTGTCCGGGCCAGGCACGCAAGGAACGCCGGCCATCCGCATGGCTCGTTTGGCCGCGACCTTGTCGCCCATGATCCGGATACAGTCTGCCGGTGGGCCGATGAAGGTGAGGCCGGCCTGTGCGACCTTGTCGGCGAAATCAGCGCTTTCCGACAGAAATCCGTAGCCCGGATGAACCGCCTGCGCGCCGGTAACTTCCGCCGCGAGCAGGATCGCTGCAGAATTCAGATAGGTGCTGCTCGCCGCGGCCGGTCCGATGCAGAGCGCTTCATCTGCGAGCGCAACGTATCGCGCATTCCGGTCCGCCTCGGAGTGAATGACGACGGTCTTGAGGCCCATCGTCCGGCAGGCGCGCTGGATGCGAAGCGCGATCTCGCCGCGATTGGCGATCAGGACCTTGTCGAACATCAGGATGGGCCTGCAGGTCGGATCCGGAACAGCGCCTGTCCCGCTTCGATCTCGTTACCGTCCTCGGCGAGAACGGCCAGAACGACGCCGGATGTCTCGGCGGTGACGTCGATGAAGGTCTTCATGGCTTCGATGATGCATATTTTCTGGCCTGCTTCGATGGTGGTGCCGATCTCCACCAGCGGCGGCTCATTTGGCGCGGCAGCCCGATAAAACACGCCATGCATCGGCGCGGGTACGACGATCTCTTCGGCATCGGGCACGGCCGGCTCATGCCTGGGAACGCGCATCCCGTCTGATCCATGCGGGACACGAGGCGAGACCGGATTCGCCTCGCGCGGCACAGAGCCTTTCAGGATGCGGACGCGCGTCCCGTCTTGCGTCAGCTCCAGCTCCGCGATACGCGATCGCGAGACCAGATCGACCAGTTGCTCGATTTTAGCGAGGTCCACGGTCATCGCCCCTGTCTAGCGTATCGATATGCGCCTCTCGACCATCAGGTCGTGGTCTGCCGATGTCTCTGCGCGAAGTTGAGGCCGCCAACCACCTGCTGGGTCGGCAGCACCTCCATGAATGCGACGTTCATGCGCGCGGGCGAGCCGACCGCGAAAGCAATGGAATTGGCGATGTCCTCGGGCTGCAGCGCGTCGTAGTCGTCGAAAAAGCGACGCTTGGCCTCGGCAAGATCGCCCAGCAGCCGTCCGAAGACTTCCGTCTCCACGCGGGCTGGCGAAACTTCGGTCACGCGGACCCGGGTGCCATAGAGATCGACGCGAAGCTGCTGCGAGAGCGAATGGATGCCTGCCTTCGTTGCGTGGTACACGGTATTCCCCCCGCCGAAAGCATAATGGCCGGCGATCGACGAGATGTTGACGATGTGGCCACGGTCGCGCTTCGCCATACCGGGCGTGATCAGCCGCGTCAGATGCAGGACGGCGCGCAAATTGACGTCGATCAGGGCATCGACATCGTCAGGCGTGGTGTCCAGGATATTGCCACGCCGGGACTGGCCGGCATTGTTGACGAGAACGTCGAATTCGGCCGAATTTGCCAGCGCCGTCAGCGCTTCCAGGTCGCTGACGTCAACGGCGCAGGCGTGGCAACCGGTCTCGGCCGAGAGGGCCGTCAGCCGGTCCGCATCGCGCGCCACCGCATAGACGTCCAGCCCCTCGGCGCTCAGGCGGCGAACCGTCGCAGACCCGATGCCCGAGGACGCGCCCGTCACCAGCGCCGTTCGATAGTCTGAAAATCCCATTCGTTCGGCTCCTTCGTGCAGCGTTACCTATAGGCCCGGCGGGTTCCAGGTGGTAAGAATATTTCGTTCTAGTCCCATAGCCCCAGCGTATTGCTGCCGCCGTGATGACCTTGTTGTTGGGAACCCCGTATTGGATACGCGCCGCCTCGAAGCCTTCGTCAAAGTCGTCGATCTCGGAAGCATGTCGCGTGCGGCGAAACTGCTCAACATTGCCCAGCCGGCGCTGAGCCAGCAGATCGCCAGCCTGGAGGTCGATTTCAAGCGAAAGCTGCTGGACCGCAGCGCCCGGGGCGTCAGGCCGACCGACGCGGGGCAGATCCTCTACCGCTATGCCAAGTCGATCCAGCGGCAGATCGACGAGGCGCGGCGTACTATTCTGGAGAACCGATCGGGGCTGACCGGCAACGTTACGATCGGCCTGGCGCCCCTCAGCTCGGCGGCATTGCTCGCGATCCCGTTGCTGATGCAGCTACGTGAACGCTATCCCGGAATCGTGCTGCACATTTACGATAGTTCCGGGGTCATGCTCAGCGAAATGGTGCTGAAGGGCAGCATGGACATCGCCCTCCTGTACGGCGAACGTCCGGTGACCGGTCTCGATTACAAGCCGCTGATGCGCGAGCACTTTTATCTGGTCGCGCCCCGCAGCATGTATTCGAAGCAGGTGCCTCCGGAAGAGGTTTCGGCGGCGGAGCTCGCGCAATTCGACCTGCTTCTTCCATATCGAGAGTCCTTCCTGCGACAGGCGGTCGAACGGGTCTGCGCCGAGGTGGGACTCCGCCCGCGCGTCATCGCCGAGATTCATTCGCAATCGACTCTGTCCTCGGCGATCGCAGCCGGAATGGGTGCTGCCGTGCTACCCATGTCGATCGCAAAGGCATTGCCAAACCTCGATGAACTCAGCATTCGGCGGATCGATGCGGCGTCGGCGTCGCAGCAAATGTCGCTATGCATTTCCGACAACGTCGCTTTGTCCGATGCCGCATTCGCTGTCTACAAGATATTGCTCGAGATCATCGTCAAGAACTGGGGGCCGTTCGATTGCCCCTCCGACTCGGCTGCCGTCGCTAGTGGCAGCCCAACTTCGCCTCTGGGCGCTTCCAAGGACGAGCCATAACGAAATACGATGCGGCAATCCTAAAATCTGAAATTCTCCGACATGAGGCGGTCGACTATCTCAGGTGAAGCTCAGATTGCGGACCCTTGGAGGGATCATGGTTCACGTTGTCAGAACGTTCGATCGGCCTGCCGCTGACCTCGTCGAGCGCATCAAGCAATTTCCTCCATCCACCCTTCATGAAGCGCAGGGGCGTTCGGGTGCTCTGACGTCGCGGATCAAGCCGATCTATCCGGGCCTGCGGGCCTGCGGGCCGGCGTTTACGGTGAGCTGCCACCCCGGCGACAACATGATGCTCATCACGGCGATCTCGCTGGCCAGACCGGGCGATGTGCTCGTGGTGAGCGCAGGTGACCATCCGGAGCAGGGCGGTTTCGGCGAGGTGCTGGCCACGGCCTGCGTCGCCAAGGGGCTCGCTGGCCTGGTCACGGATGCCGGCGTGCGCGATGGTCCGGCGATCCGCAACACCGGCTTCAATGTTTTCTCCTATGGGCTGTGCATGAAGGGAACCGTCAAGGAGACCCTCGGCTACATCAACCAGCCGATCGTCATTGGCGGCATCGCAGTCCGTCCAGGCGATATCGTCAGCGCTGACGATGACGGCGTGGTCATCGTGCCCAAGGAGAACATCGCAGACGTTTGCGTCAAATCCGCCGCACGCGAGGAAAAGGAAGCCGCCGTGATGAAAGCGCTCAAGGCGGGTGGCGACATTCTCGAATTGTCGGGCATTGGCAAGGTGCTCGAGGCCAAGAATTGTACCTTTGCCTGAGCAAGCAAACGACAATCGACTAGCACGCGGCTCCGGCAATCCGAACGTTAGAGCGTGACGTTCTGCGATAGATGCGGATCCATTGGCGCGACGCGACGGGCAAGGAGACTACATGCCGGCCTTTCTCGGCTCGGGTGAGCATCGTTACCGCGTCGTCGAGGACTGGGCGAAGCTGCCGGATGGCTGGCAGCTCACCGATGTCGCGTCCGTCGCGGTTGACAGCAAGGACCGCATCTACGTCTTCAATCGCGGCGCCCATCCGATGGTGGTGCTCGACCGCGAAGGCAATTTCCTGCGGAGCTGGGGTGAAGGGTTGTTTGCCCGCGCCCACGGCCTGCATATCGACGCCGACGATAATCTCTATTGCACCGATGATGGCGACCACACCGTGCGCAAATGCACGACCGACGGCAAGGTGCTGCTGACGATCGGCGTCCCCGAGAAGCCTGCGCCGTTCATGAGCGGCGATCCCTTCCATCGCTGCACCCATACCGCGCTGTCGCCGAAGGGCGAGATCTACGTCTCCGACGGCTACGGCAATGCCCGCATCCACAAGTTCACCCCGGACGGCAAGCTGATGATGGGCTGGGGCGAACCCGGCACCGATCCCGGCCAGTTCAACATCGTTCACAACATCGCCACCGACGCGGATGGTTATGTCTACGTCGCCGACCGCGAGAACCATCGCGTGCAGGTGTTCGACGGCAACGGCAGATACGAGACGCAGTGGAACAACCTGCACCGGCCCTGTGCGCTGTGCTGCTGTGGTGGAAGGAAACCAACCTTCATCATTGGAGAGCTCGGCCCCGCCATGCCGGTGAACCGCAAGGTGCCCAATCTTGGCCCGCGGTTGTCGATCGTCGATGCCAAGGGAAAACGCATCGCGCGGCTCGGCGGCGAAGATGGTCCGGGTGTCGCGAGCGGCAAGTTCCTGGCGCCGCATGGCATCGCGCTGGATTCGCAAGGTGACCTGTATGTCGGCGAGGTCGGCGTCACCGACTGGAAGACGAGCTTTCCCGACGATGAGATGCCGGCTGTCGTGCGCGCCACGCGCTGTCTGCAGAAGCTGGAGCGGGTGCAGGAAGGCTCCTAGCGTTCGGTGCCAGAATGCGAAAAGAACGGGTCGGCGCAGTCAGACCACGCGGGCGGTGACGGCCTTTCCTTCGATGCTTTGATGTTGCGATGCGGCGCGTGATAGCGGCCTTCCTATCCTCCTGGGCGAGCTGCGCGGGCAGACGAGCGAGCAGCCCATCTTTCCCGCGGCTCAAGATTTCTGTTGTTCGACCGATTTGGCGCCTCTAGCATCGCGCCAAAACAAGCGTTGAGACAAACCGCGCCGGGAGGACATGATGCGCTGCATTCGAGCATTTCTGCTGGTTGCGTGCGCGCTCGGCTCGCTGCTGGTGCCGCTGGCGGCTTCAAGCCGTGCTCAGGGCATTCCGCAAAACATCCCGAGAAAGGATTTGCTGATCCTGGAAAACCCGGAAGGAACCGTCAAGAACGCGGGCTGGTTCAACATCTGGGCGATCAATGCCGGATCGCAGTCGAACGGACTGCAGCAGGTCGGGCTCGATACGCTTTGGTACATCGATCCCGAGAGCGGCCTCGACGGTGTCTGGGACAATTCGCTCGCTGCCGACAAGCCGCAGTACAATGCCGACTTTACCGAAATGACGGTCAAGCTCCGCAGCGGCATCTTCTGGAGTGACGGGGTCGAATTCACCGCCGACGATGTCGTCTCGACGGTCACGACTCAGATCAAAAATTCGGGCATGCGCTTCAGCGCAGTGCTGGCGAGCAACGTCGCATCCGTGGCTGCACCGGACGCCCATACGGTTGTCTTCAAACTCAAGAAGCCCAATTCACGCTTCCATGCCAATTTTACGGTGCGCTGGGGGGCGGTGTGGATCCTGCCCAAACACGTCTTCGACAAGGTCGAAGATCCCGTCAAATTCGATTTCAACAAGCCGATCTCTCTCGGTGCCTACGTGCTGCACAGCTACGATCCGGACGGCAAATGGTACATCTGGCAGCTTCGCGAAGACTGGCAGCGCACCACGCTAGCGCGCTTTGGCAAGCCTGGTCCGAAATATCTCGCTTATGTCGATCCCGGACCGCCCGAGAAGCGGGTGATCGCGCAGCTCAACCACGAGCTCGACGTGATCCACGATATCGCGCCGGAGGGCATGTTTGCCCTGGCCAAGCAAAGCAAGACGACGCGGGCATGGTTCAAGGGCTTCCCCTATGGCCACCCCGATCCGACGCTTCCCGCCGTGATCTTCAACACCCAGAATGAGAGTTTCAAGAACCCAGACGTGCGATGGGCGCTGGCGCTGTTGATCGACATCAAGGCCGTGACCATGGCGGCCTATCGCGGTGCCGCCACGATATCGGCGATCGGCGTACCGCCGACCGGAACTCATCCGGCAACCTATCATGGGCCGATGGAGGAGTGGCTTAGGGCATTCGAGATCGATACCGGCAAGCGCAAGACCAAGCCCTACGACCCCACGATTGGCAGGCAGATCGCCGACATGCTGCGACCTTCCATGGGCGAACAGATCCCATCCGATCCTGCGGAGATTGCCAAGGCGTTCGGCAGGGGCTGGTGGAAGACCGATCCGCAGGCGGCGCAGGAACTTCTGGAAAAGGCAGGCTTCACCAAACGAGGCGGCACCTGGATGACGCCTGATGGGAAGCCCTTCAGCGTTCGCGTCATGGTCGAAGGGGATTTGCGCCCAGTGATGACCCGGGCCGGAACGATGATCGTGCAGCTATGGAAGCAGGCGGGCATCGACGCTAGGATCGATGTCGCGCAGGGAACGCTGCCCACGCGACGGGCGGCCGGCGATTTCGACACGTTCATCGGCTGGAGCGTCGAAACCTGGGGCGGCCACCAGGACTTGTCCTATTTCCTCGACAGCTGGCATTCGCAGTTCGTCGCCGAGCCAGGCAAACCGCAGCCGCTCCGCAACTGGCAGCGCTGGTCCAATCCCGCGCTCGACAAGATCATCGAGGAGATCCGGACGGTCGGCTTCGACGATCCGAAATCGATCGAGCTCGGCAAGGAGTACGTCAAGCTCGCCGTCAAGGAGATGCCCACCATACCGCTGATGGCCTACAACGTATTCACCGCAATGGACCAGACCTACTGGACCGGCTTTCCGACCGCGGAAAATCCCTACACCAACCCGGTGCCGAACTGGGGCAATTCGCGCTACATGTTCGTCAAGCTGAAGCCGGCCAGTTAAGACGCGATGATAGAAGAGCGATCGCATTTGCCGTGCCTGGCTGAACGACTTTGGCAGACAGCCCTGGGGCCCCCATGAGCGGATATCTCGCCTATGTGGGTCGGCGGCTCGGGCAGTTTCTGCTGGTTGTCTTCATCGGCATCAATATCGCTTATGTCGTCACGCATGCATCGCCGATCGATCCCGTCGAGCAGTCGATCTCGGCGGTGACCTCCTTCGGCAACACCGCCCCGGGGGCGATCGAGCAGATGCGCAACTCCTTGCGCGAGCTCTATGGTCTCAGCGGCACGCCTGTTGAGCAATACCTGTTGTTCTGGAAGCGGATCCTGCGCGCTGATTTCGGTCCATCGATGTCGGCGTTTCCGACCCCCGTCGGCACGCTCATCGGACGTGCGCTGCCCTGGACCGCCGGGCTCCTTGTGGTTTCGACCATTGTCGCCTGGGGGCTCGGAAATCTGCTGGGTGGGCTTGCCGGCTATTACCGGCAGAGCCGGGGTCTGAAGCTGATGGGGGTGATCGCCATGGGCCTCCATCCGATCCCTTACTATATTCTGGCGATGCTGCTGCTGATCGTGTTCGGCTTCCTTTGGCCGGTACTCCCGATTACCGGCGGATCCGCGATGAACCTGCCCCAGACGTGGACGCCCGAATTCGTTGTGAGCGTGCTGCAGCACGCGATCCTGCCGGCCCTTTCTCTGATCCTGATTGGCGTGGGGAGCTGGTTCCTCGGCATGCGCTCGCTGGTATCCAATGTCCTCGCCGAGGACTTCGTCGTCTACGCCGAACTCGCCGGCGTAAGGTCCTGGCGCATCCTGACATCCTACGTGATGCGTAACGCGCTCACGCCGCAGGTGACGGGACTTGCCATGTCGCTGGGCGGAATCTTCAACGGCGCCGTGATCACCGAAAAGGTGTTCGGCTATCCCGGTCTCGGCTCGCTCCTGGTCGACGCCGTCTATGCCGGAGATTACGGGCTTGTCCTCGGCGTCACCACCATCTCGATTCTCGGCGTATCGATCGGCGTGCTTGCGATCGATCTTCTCTATCCTCTGCTCGACCCGAGGGTGAAGGTCAGCTGATGGCCGTGCTCCTGCGTGATCTGCTGCGCTACAGCCCTGAATTTCGGATCGGGGCCGTGCTGCTCGCCTTCGTTCTGTTGCTGTCCGTCCTGGCGAGCTTTTCGCCCTATCCGCCGGACAGCGTGTATGTGGTGCCGCCCGATGTGCCGCCGTCGCTGACCTACTGGTTCGGAACGACATCGCGTGGCCAGGACGTGTTCTGGCAATTGAGCTTTGCCATCCGAAATACATTGTTGTTCGGATGCACGGTGGCTTTGATCAGCCGCGTGATCGCGCTCGTGGTCGGACTCGTCAGCGGCTACAAAGGGGGCTGGATCGATCGTACCCTGATGTCGGTGAACGATACCTTCATCGTCATTCCTCTGCTCCCGATCCTGGTGCTGTTTTATTTCGTGATGCGCGACCGCATCTCCTGGCTGATGCTGGCGCTGATCATGGCCTGCTTCGGTTGGGCCTACGACGCCCGGCTGATCCGTTCCGTGGTCATGAGCCTAAAGGCGCGCGAATTCACCCAGACCAGCCTGTTCTCGGGGATGACCACGCGCCAGATTCTGACACAGGAGCATCTGCCCTATGTCATGCCGATCGTATTCTCTACGACGATGAACAACATGGTGTGGTCGATCGGGCTCGAGGTGACGCTCGCGGTGCTCGGTTTTACCGACATCAACACGCCGACGATCGGCGGCATGATCTATTGGGCCAACCAGCACACCGCATTGGTGGCGGGAGTCTGGTGGTGGATCGCCTTTCCGACCATCACGGTGATCATGGCGTTTATCGGGCTGTTTCTGCTCGCGGTATCGGCGAACGCCTACATCGATCCGCGAAGCCGCCTCTGGAGCCTCGGAGAGGCCTCGTGATGCGCGCCAATGTTGAGCAGCCGCATGCGCGCCAGGACGCCAAGCCGGTTCTCCGGGTTCACGACCTGCAGGCCTATTACCGGACCAGCCATTTCGGTGTCAGACGCGGCGTCAAAGCGGTTGATGGCGTCAGCTTCGCTGTTCGTCGTGGCGAGATCTACGGGCTTGCCGGAGAATCCAGCTCCGGAAAGACCACGCTGATCAAGAGCATCGCAGGAGCGATCAGACCGCCGCTCGAGATCGTGGGCGGCAGCGTGGAGTTTGCATTTCTGCCTGGCTATGGCGGATTGCACCGCGCTCCACCAGTGGACGTGGCGCGAATTCGCTGGCGTCACCTGTCCTATATCATGCAGGGATCGATGAACGTGCTGAACCCCGTTCGCCGCGTCGAATCGGCGTTCGTGGATTTCGCGTACCCGCATATCGGTGGCAGCCGGAAGCAGTTTGAGCAGCGGGTGGTCGCCCATCTGGCGCGGGTGAGGCTCGACCCGTCGGTGCTCGCTGCCTTTCCGCATGAGCTCTCAGGCGGCATGCGTCAACGCGCCACGCTTGCGCTTGCAACGATTTGCCGTCCTGATTTCATCATCGCCGACGAGCCCACGACCGCACTGGATGTGGTGGTGCAGAAGGAGGTGCTCGGCATGATCCGTGACATTCAGCGGGAGACCGGCTCGTCGGTCCTGTTCGTTACCCATGACATGGGTGTGCACGCGCACATCACTGACCGCCTCGCCATCATGTATGCCGGACGTCTCGTGGAAGAGGCTGCAACCGCGGAGATTTTCGGGAATCCGCTACACCCTTACACCAGGCATCTCATTTCGAGCCTTCCGCGCATCGGCGATGACGCGCCCCGCGAGGGACTTGGTGGCGCACCGCCAAATCTAGCCGATCCACCCGCCGGATGCCGCTTCCATCCGCGCTGTCCGCTCGCAAGCGAAATATGCAGGAATGAGGTCCCTGCGATGCTGGAGGCCGCCGCCGGGCATCGCGTTGCCTGCTTTGCCGTCGATCAGGGCAACCGAGCATGAACGAACTGCTCCTCGACATTTCCGAGGTCAGCAAGACGTTCGTCCGGGGAGGACTGTTGTCGAGGCAGAAGATCGCTGCGGTGAGCCAGGTAAGCTTCCAGCTTGCCACCCGGCGACCGGAGATCCTGGCGATCATCGGCGAGTCCGGGAGTGGCAAGACGACGCTTGCCCGGATGATCCTGAACATCGAAACGCCGACCAGCGGCGAACTAGTGCTCGATGGCATCAATCTTGCTGCCGTTCGAAACAGCGCCGGTCGTACGGCCTTCATGCACAAGGTGCAGCCGATCTTTCAGAATCCCTTTGAGTCCTTCAACCCGCTGAAGCGCCTCGATCGATATCTGTTCATGACGCGGCGCCGGTTTTCCGGCGTGGCCGGGCAGGGCACGGCTGAGGCTGCCGTCGATGCGGCGTTGCTCAAAGTCGGTCTGTCGCTCAAAGAGGTGAGCCATCGATACCCGCACGAACTGTCCGGGGGACAGCTTCAAAGGGTCGCGATCGCCCGAGCATTGCTGGCCGAGCCGAAACTGATTGTGGCGGATGAGCCAGTTTCCATGATCGATGCGTCGCTGCGCATATCCATCGTCAATCTGTTCAAGACGCTGCGCGACGATCTTGGGATATCAATCATCTATGTCACGCCTGATCTGGCCACGGCCTATTATATCAGCGACCGCATCATGATCATGCAGAAAGGCCGCGTCGTCGAGAGCGGTGATGCGAGAACGGTGCTGAAGTCGCCGGAGCATCCCTATACGCGCCAATTGCGCGAAGCCGTGCTATTACCTGAAGTCGCCGATGCCACGGCAGACGTATCTCTTGCATGAACGATCTCACCAGCCCCGGGACATCCGAGAGAAGAGCATGAGGAAAGCCAGAGTTCTGATCGACCGCGACTTCGCCATCGGCCACACCGATCCTCGCCTGTTCGGTGCATTCATCGAACATTTGGGCCGGTGCGTCTATGGCGGCATCTACGAGCCCGGCCATCCAACCGCCGACGAGAACGGCTTTCGGAAGGATGTGCTCGCGCTGGTGAAGGAGCTTGGGCCAACGCTCATTCGATATCCCGGCGGCAATTTCGTCTCGGGATACAATTGGGAGGACGGCGTTGGTCCGCTGGAGGCGAGGCCGGGGCGCCTCGACCTTGCCTGGTTCAGCACGGAGCCGAATAGCTTCGGCACCAATGAATTCATGGAGTGGTGCAAGGTCGCCGCCGTCGAGCCGATGATGGCGGTCAATCTCGGCACCCGCGGTGGCGATGCGGCCCGCAGCCTGGTCGAATACTGCAACCACCCGGGCGGAACGACCTGGTCGGAGCTGCGCCGCACGCACGGCTGGGACAAGCCGCATGGCATCAAGCTGTGGTGCCTCGGCAACGAAATGGATGGGCCCTGGCAGATGGAGCACAAGAGCGCCGCCGCCTACGGCGCGGTCGCGAGCGAAGCGGCCAAGATGATGCGCTGGTTGGATCCGACCATCGAGCTTGCGGCGTGCGGTTCGTCGGGGCGCAACATGCCGACCTTCGGCCAGTGGGAAGACACGGTCCTCGAGCACACCTTCGATCATGTCGACTACATTTCGCTCCATACCTATCTCAACAACTACCGGCAGGACACGGCATCGTTTCTCGCGAGCCCCGACCTGATGGACCGCTTCATCGATGAGGTCGTCGCCTTGGCCGATGCGGTGGCGGCCAAGCGGCGCTCCAACAAGCGTCTCATGCTGAGCTTCGATGAATGGAACGTCTGGTATCGAACGCGCCGCACCCGGGCCGACCGGGTGAAGGAGGGCTGGCCGGTGGCACCGCCGATCCTCGAGGAAATCTATACGATGGAAGACGCTCTCGCCTTCGGCGGCGCCTGCATTTCCTTGCTCAATCACGCCGATCGGGTGAGGGTCGCCTGCCTTGCGCAACTCGTCAACGTCATCGCGCCGATTATGACCGAGACGGGCGGAGGCGCTTGGCGTCAGACCATCTTCTTTCCTTTCGCGCATATGAGCCATTTCGGCCGCGGCAGGGTTTTGCGTACGCAAGTCGAGTCGGAGACCTACGATTCATCCTACTACGATCCCCGCGGTACCCAGGATCTGACCTTTCCGGTACCTAACGTGCCGTATCTCAAGTTGGCGGCAGTCGCGGAGGAGGGCGGTGGCCTATCGCTCTTTCTGCTCAACCGCGACTTGAAGCAGGAATTGGAGGTGAGTATCGAGGCCCGAAGCTTCGGCCGCCTCACGGTGGGCGAGCGGCTTGAACTCCGGCACGATGATCTCAAGGCGACGAATACCAAGAATGCGCCTGGCAAAGTCAGGCCGGCGCCGTTGCAGAGTGTGAGCTTCGATGGTGGACGGTTGCTGGCGACGCTCAAGCCGGCGTCATGGAATGTGATCCATCTGTCGGCAAACTGAGGACATCGAACGGTAGGCCGCGAATGCAGGCCGAAGAGAATACTGATCGCTGACGCAATCAACTCGAGCGGTTGCGGTGCGCCCGTGAGTCGAGGACCTGACGAATCGACCGCGCCAAATCTGCCGGCCGGTAGGGCTTGCTGAGCAAGGTAATGCCAGGGTCCAGCCGACCGTCATGCATCATGGCGGCTTCCGGATACCCCGACATGTAGAGCACCGGCAGGCCAGGGCGCTGCCGAGCGACGGCTTCGGCGAGTTCGCGTCCGTTCATCCCGCCAGGCATCACAACATCGGTGAAGAGCAGATCAAACGCTGTGCCTCGGTTCACCAGGACGAGTGCATCGGGACCATTGGCAGCGGCGATCGTGCGATAGCCAAAACTCTTGAGCTGCGCCACTACATAGTTGCGCACCAGCTCGTCATCCTCGACCACGAGGATGGTCTCATTGCCGCGTTGTAGTTCGCTCCTCGGTGCAGCGTCTGAAATTGCCGCGGCCCGAGCCGAGCGCGGCAGATACAGGTTGATGGTCGTTCCGCGCGCTTCCTCACTATCGAGCCTGATGTGACCGCCGGATTGCTTGATGAATCCATAGACCATGCTCAATCCGAGGCCCGTTCCCTTGCCAAGCTCCTTGGTCGTGAAGAATGGCTCGAATATCTTGTCTCGTATCGCCAGCGGGATGCCGGCCCCGGTGTCGCTCACGGTGACCAGGACGAAGTCGCCGAGAATTCCGTCCGGGCCGGTGTTGTCCGCATCGAAACTCACATTCGCAGTGCCGAAGGAGATCTTGCCACCCCCTCCCATCGCGTCGCGGGCGTTCACCGCCAGATTGATCAAAGCGGTCGAAAGCTGACTTGGATCGATCAGCGCGTGCCAGCCATCGGCTTGCAGCGTCGAGCCGATCTCGACATGCTCGCCGAGCGTCGGCCGCAGCAGCCTGGCGGTATCGACAATGAGGTTGTTGACGTCGATATTGCGTGGTTGGAGGGGCTGCTTGCGGGCGAAGGCCAGGAGTTGGCTCGTCAGATCGGCGCCGCGCGTGGCGGCCTCATCGATCATGTGAGCGATGGCAACCAGCTCTGGTTGGTCCGAAAGACCATCGATCAGGATCTGTATGGTCCCAGTGATCACGGTCAGGATGTTGTTGAAGTCATGAGCCACACCGCCGGTGAGCTGGCCGATCGCATCCATCTTTTGCGATTGGCGCAGCTGCTGCTCTAGGCGCAGGCGATGGGTGATGTCGCGCCCGATGACGATGATCAGTTCTCGTTCTCCCGTCGACACGTGAGCGGCGGACAGCTCCGCATCGAGACCCTTGCCGTTAGAGCCATCCAGACGCAGCTGGAGCAGGACAGCTGAACCCGGCGCGAGCAGGCTGTCCACGTCGATCGCTCCCGCAGGATCCAGGACGGTTTGCAACGGGGCGCCGATGATCTGCTCGCGGGGCCGTCCCAGCATGACTCCGGCCGTGCGGTTTGCCTCGATCACCAACCCTTTCTGATCAAGCACCAGGATCGCATCACGCGCCTGCTCCATCAGCAGACGGTATTTCTCTTCCGCCTGCTTGCGCGCAGTGAGATCGAGTACGAACGAGACGCACTGATCGGCTGATGCGGCGAGCGAGGCGGAGCCGATCAGGACTGGGACGCGGCTGCCGTCTTTTCGGATAAACTCCTTCTCACGAGGTGCGTTCTGCCCCCATATCCGCAAGTGCTCGATCCGCTGCCTATCCTCGTTCCGGTACTCCGCCGGAGTCATGTCATTCCAGCGGACCGTGCCCGATACCAGCTCCTGCCTGGAGTATCCGGTCATGCTCAGGAAGGCATCGTTGGCGTAGCTGATATCGCCGCTACCGTCCCAGAAAAGTATTCCAATGATGTTGGAGTCGACGAGCCGTCGGATGCGGGCTTCGCGCTCCTGAAGGTCACGGTAGAGGAGCGTGTTTTCGAGCGAAATCGCAGCCTGAGCTGCTAGCAGATCCAGCACCGCAACACGATCGGGCGTGAACGCGTGCGTCGTCAGTGTGTTCTCGAGATAGAGCAATCCGGTGAGCTTGGCCTGCTTCATGAGCGGTAGGCAGAGGATCGATCTGGGAGGTCGGCGATGCACGTACCTTTCGCCGTAGAGCGGATCGGGCCGCGTTGCATCATCTACGATGAGCGGTTTTTGCGAACGAATGACGTAACGTACCAGTGCCTCTGGACAGTCAGGCGCCGAGAGAGGACTCGGATGCATCACAACCGTAAACTCGTCGCCCTTGGACTGGCCTTCGGCCTCGATCCAGAAGTCATCATGCCGCGACATGATCAGCAAGCCGCGATCCGCGCCTGCGTTCTGTAGCGCGATCTTCATCAGTGTTTCGATGAGCTTTGCCAGCTCAATTTCACTGGAGACCGCCTGAGACGCTTTCACCACGGTGGTGACATCCATTTGCTGGACGGTCGGCCTGCGGGCGGAACTGGTGTCCTCGGCGACGTGGAGGCGAGGATAGAGGCGTTCGAGCTGTCTTACCTTGGCATCGGCTCCCCAGCGGAGAAATCCGTAGTGAGCATCGCGCAGATAGGCATGGGCGATCTTCTCGAACCCGCGCGTCGCGTAGAAGCGCCCGGCGAGTTCGTTCGCGATTGCCTCATTCTGAGGAAACCCGTTTGTGCGCGCGGAGGCGACAGCCTGGTCGTAAAAGCGCATCGCATCGAGCTCGCGACCTTCAATCCGTGCAATCTCCGCGGCGACGAGAGCGGCGCGATCGGCGAAGTCTTCAGGGCAGATCTCGGCCCATTGCTGAAGCTGGCGATGATGGACCGCTAGCGCATCGAGACGTAGAGCTCGTTCGCTGGCTGTTGCGTTCTCGCCCGATGCGGCCTGCGCCAGCGCAGCATAGAAGTGAAATTCGACCCGGTCGAAAAGCGCCTTCGACGTCCAGAGCAGTTGATCGGCCTTCGTCGCCGCAGCGATCGCGCCGGGATCGTCGGCGAGCACACGAGCCTGCAGCTTGCGGACCCAGTACCAGAAGCCAGCCTGTTCCAGACGTGGGTCCTCCTCGAGGCGGCGTTCAAACTGCGTCTCGTTGAACTCGGCTTGATCGAAACAGCCAAACTTTGTGGTGAGGCCGCGTAGCGTCCGGACCAGCTGAAGCTGCCCGGCGAGTCGGTCGGCCGCCAGATCAACGCACGCCCGATGTGCGAATTCGAGTCCGGCCTCGGCCTCGCGCTGCACGTCGGCGAGTGGATCGCCGCAGGCGAGAAGATGCGTCAAGAGGTGATGACAGGTAAAGCTGGCGTAGTTGAGGTCGCCGACCTGCTGCGCGGCGTCGAAGGCCCGCCGGAGCCAGGGGCGGCCTGTCCTCACATGCCGCGTCCAGCTCCCGAAGCCGAGATAGACGCGAGCCTTGAACCGATCCAGTCCCTGTCGTTCGACGAGGTCGAGGCCGAGCTGGGCGAAGCGGTATCCGGCAGCATAGTCGCCGAAGTCGGGGCCAAGCACGGTGCCAAGCACGATATAGGCGAGACATGAGGCATCGGAGTTGCCGTATTCCATGCTCAGATTGGCCATGCGTCCGATGATGAGACGGCGCAGGCTCTCGTCGATGTACCAGGCGGGTGAGACAAGGACCGTGAGAACGTCCATCGTTCCGCGCGCGATCGGGTCGAACATCCGGGGCAGCTCGAGCAGGGCCTCGATCGGGCGCTCACCGATCTGTTGCCACATCCGCTCATATTCCCGCTCGACCTCCTCCGATGTGGGATGCGACGACCAGGCGATGCCGACGCGACGCAGATAGTCGAGAGCAACCTCGACGTCACGATCACTTGGCTCCATGCGCAGCCGGGTGACGGCGGCGAGGTCGGGTAGGGTGGCTGCACGGCTCGACAGCTCGGCAAGGCGGTCTTTCGCCGTTGCCTGCTCGCCAGCGAGGAACTCGCACTCGGCCCGGTGTAGCGCCAGAGCGAAGCTGAGCGCGTAGCGCTGCTCCCAGCAATCCTCTGGAAGCGTGGCCTCTCCGGCAGCGAAGTGAGCGAGTGCCATAGTCAAGGCGGACGCCCCCTTGGCACGCCGGCCGGCCAACAGGTTCAGCTCCGCTACCTTCACGCGCTCCTCGACCGCGGTGATCAAGGTCGCGCCGCGGTTGAGTTGGCTCACGATCTCGAAGACGTTTTCCTCGACCGCTCCCGGCGGGGTTCGCGCCGCGAACAGGCGGCCAATACGCAGATGGGCGGCGTCCCGTTCTCTCTCCGGGATAAGTGCGTAGGCCGCCTCTTGGAATCGATCGTGTACGAACCGATAGGCGTCGGCTTGGGGCTCTACGAATTCCTGTCGAACGGCGGGCCATAGGTCTGCGTGGACTTGCTGCTCTGATGTCCCGAGGACGATCGAAAGCACCGCGACCTCGGCAATATTTCCCAGACAGGCCATCTGCTGCAAGGCTGTACGCGTTGCAACGGGGAGCCGAGTGAGCTTTCCGAGCATGAGATCGATGACGTTGTCGGTATATCGCTTGGCATAGATGCGATCGAGATCCCAGGACCAGTGCGCCGCATCATGGTCAAACGCGAGCACTCCTTCTTCGACCAGCGAAAACAGGAACTGGATAGCAAAAAACGGGTTACCACCAGTTTTCTCGTGCACGAGCTGCACCAGCGACGCGGCGCGCTTCGGTTCGCAGCGAAGCGCATCCGCAAGCAACTGGGCGAGATGCCTGCTGCCGAGCGGCGCGAGCGTGATCTCCACGACCCGGCCATCCCGCGCCTTGATGGCCTCACGCATACGCATCACGGGATGAGCGGAATCCACCTCATTGTCCCGATAGGCGCCGATCAGCATCAGGTGCTTCAGATTCGACCGGGTCAAGAGATCTTCGAGCAGCTCGAACGTCGCCAAGTCGAGCCATTGCAAGTCATCGAGAAACAGCACCAAGGGATGTTCGGACCGGGCAAACACGCCGATGAATTGCTCGAACACACGGTGAAAGCGGCTTTGCGCGTTCTGGAGCGGTAGCTCTGGGACGGGTGGCTGTTCACCGATGATCGCCTTCAGCTCCGGGATCAGATCCACGACGAGCTGTCCGTTTGGACCGAGCGCGCTCAGGAGGTCGTGGTGCCACTTGCCGAGCTCGGTCTCGCTCTTGCCCAGGATGGGCCGAACGAGGCTCTGGAACGCCTTGGCGAGTGTCGCGTACGGGACGTCGCGCTTGTGCTGGTCGAACTTGCCCGATGCAAACAGCCCGCGTGAGGGCACCAGCACTTTATGGAGTTCGTTGACGACAGAGGATTTGCCGATCCCGGAATATCCCGAGACCAGCGCCAACTCGGGCGCGCCAGTCTTGACGATGCGCTCGAACGAGGCGAGCAGCATCTCGCGCTCGCGCGTTCTTCCATACAATCTCTCGGGAACGAGCAGCCGGTCGGGCGTGTCGTGCTGGCCCAGCTGGAAGTCGTCGATGCGGCGCCGAAGCTCCCACTCCGCGAGACAGCGCTGCAGATCTCTCTCGGCGCCGGCTGCGGTCTGGTAGCGCTCCTCGGCCATCTTGGCGAGTAGCTTCATGATGAGCTTGGAAATCGCGGCGGGGATGTTCGCAAATCGCCTGTTCGGCGGCTCCGGTTCTCTCGCGACATGGCAGTGCACCCACTCCATCGGATCGGACGCGGTGAATGGAAGCGTGCCGGTAGCCATCTGGTAAAGCGTGACGCCGAGTGAGTACAGGTCACTTCGGGAGTCGATCGAGCGGTTCATGCGCCCGGTCTGCTCGGGCGACATGTAAGCGAATGTGCCGGCTATCGACTCGGGCGTGGCTGGGGCCTGCCGTTCGCGCGGCCGGCGCGAAGCAAAGCCGAAGCCGGTGAGGTGCACGCTTCCCTCGCTGCGGTTCACCAGGATATTTGCTGGTTTGATATCCTTGTGCACCAGACCGCGCTGGTGGACCTTGCTCAGGGCCGCGGCGATCTGGGACGCCAGGCGCAGGAAGCTCCCCGTCTCCATGGGAGTGTCCAACAGCAGCCAGGTGAGCGGCTCGCCACCGAGATCTTCGAGAACAAGGATGGTACGGTTGCGATCTTGCACAAGCTCCATCGGCTTCGCGGCCCAGGCACTGTCCAATTCGTCCTTCAGTGCAAATTCGTGCGCGAGCCGATCAAGGCTTTGCGGGGGCGGATGTTCCGCCGCCGGGACGACGGCCAGCACAACCTCTCGTTCGCCGTCGATGCGTTCGCGGGATGTTCGGCACAGGAGAAGCCCTTCTTCGTCGCACAGAACCTGCGGGCCGTGGGCCCAGCCAGCGCCCATAAACGATGAAAGGTTCATATCGGTAAACCATGCCGCGGCCGAGCCGAGTCCAGCGCCTGAGGGGCTCGCCCGGTACTCCGCATTATCCCCCAAAGAGCTGCCCGGATGCGGCAAGGCGCGCCGTCACCGAATCTCCGTTTCCACGCGAGCGAGGTATGAGGGGGAGGACGCACGTACGACCCGTAACACCACGAGGCTGGCCCCTCACGCCTTCATTCCGCACTTGGTTCGATCGGCGAAACCGGGCGCTTTCAAATCGTATCATTTGGCTCAATCTCGTCAACGTGCCGCCTTCGCGAGGCAGGGCGAAGCGCATTCGAGCGGAAGGACGGATTGCCGCATGCCGGCATGCAGCAGGGGTCTGCTTCAAGCATTGCGTCAACTTAGAGGGGAGCATTGCGCACAGGATGCCGAGGACATTGCGAGCGCCCCCTTGCTCGAGATCTATCGCGAAGGACGATGAGTGTGACAAACGAATTAGGAGATGAGGGCTTTCATACCACACCGTGCGGCATGATCCGCTCCGCTTGGCCTCTGCCGTGCCAGACCTGGTCGAGCAGCTCGACGATCGGCTCGCCAAAATCCTCGTATTTCACCTCGATAGATCGCAGCCACGGTGCAATCCAGCGGTTGAGTGGGTTGCCATCGATACCGACAAGCCCGCAGCGTTCCGGAACTCCAATGCCGCTTTCACGAGCAAAGCGATAGGCGCCGTAGGCGATCTGGTCGCTGACACACATCAGTCCCTCGAGCCAGCCGCTGCGCGCCGCGAGCCGCCGGGCAGCCTCGTAGCCGATCTCGATGTGAGAGCGGCCGGCCGCCTCGGCCTTCAGGATTTCTGTGGCGCCGAGCGCACGCATGCGGCTGCAGAACCCCTTGAGGCGATCCCGCGTGACGGACGATCCCTTGGCGGGCGCCAGCACGCCGCAACGCCGCAGTCCCGCGGACCACAACATGTCGGCGGCGTCAGCGCCTGCCTTGATGTTGTCGATACCAACGAAGGCACCGCGCCCGAACGGCGGGCGGCGGTTGACGAAAACCATTGGGGCGCCGTCAGCGACGAAATCCTTCAGCACAGCGCTCGGCACGCTCGCGACCATGATGTAGCCGCGCACCACCTGCGAACGCATGACGTTGAGATATTCGTCTTGCAAATCAGGCCGATCGTGCGTGTCGCAGAGGATCATCACATAACCGGCGGCGCGCAGCGCGGCTTCGGTCGAAGCGGCGATGGCGGCCATCACGGGATTGTCCAGGTTGGGGGCGAGCATCGCGACGAGGCGGCTTTCCCGCCTGCGCAACGTCCGGCCGGCGTGGTTGGGGTGGTAGCCCACGACGGCAATGGCCTTGCGGACGCGCTCGACGGTCTCGGCAGAGGCCCGGCGCGTTTCGCCGTTGACGATGCGCGAGACGGTGGCGATCGAAACCCCAGCGGCGGCAGCGACGGTCGCGAGTGAAGGGGGTGCGGAGCGTTGTTTGCTCGTCATTGATCGGCTCGGTTGTGTGATCCGCTGAACAGGAAGAATACAGCGATTGACAATTTAGGCAAACGTTTGCCAAACTACCCCTAAGAACCAAAGTATCGCCGGGGAGGACGTAATGAGAAGTATTACCCGACGCGCTATCAGCGCCTCTGTGCTCGCGGCCTGCCTCTTGGCCGGTAGTTCGGGCGTTCGCCCCGCCGAGGCGCAGACGGTCCTGCGGATGACCTGGTACTCGGACGGCAACGAGGGCGAGGTGATGGCCGATCTCCTCCGCCGCTTCGAGGATAAGAACCGCGACATCCACGTCGTTCTGGATCAGGTACCTTTCAAGGCCATCAACGAGAATCTGCCGGTGCAGCTGGCTTCAGGGCAGGGGCCTGACATCGCCCGCGTCGGCGACATGGGCGGCCTTGCCCGCTATATGCTCGACCTGCGCCCTTACTTGAAGAATGCCGACTACTGGGAAGCGAATTACGGTCCTTTCCTGAAGTGGATGCGGGTGCCGGGCGACACGTCCTCGATCCCCGGATTCATGACCCAGCTGACCGTGACCGGTCCTTTCGTCAACAAGACGCTCTTCGAGCAGGCAGGCGTCGCAATGCCCGCCTCGAAAGCGTCATGGGAGGACTGGGCAAAGGCGACAAAAGAGGTGGCGGACAAGGTCCAGGCGCCGTTTCCGATCGCGTTCGACCGTTCCGGTCACCGCTTTTTCGGCATGGCGATTTCGGAGGGCGCCGCCGTGTTCGACGACAAGGGACAGCCGGCGGTCATCGACGACGGGTTCAAGCGCGCGGCCAAGCTGATCTATGACTGGCACAACACAGGCGTGATGTCGAAGGAGTTGTGGGGCTCGGTGGCGGGGGCGACCTATCGCGGCGCCAACGAGGAATTCAAGAACGCCCAGGTCGTGATGTATGAATCGGGCTCCTGGCAGATCAGCCAGTTCGACAAGACGATCGGAACTGCGTTCGACTGGGTTGCGGTGCCGACCCCGTGTGGGCCGGCCAACTGCTCCGGCATGCCGGGCGGTGCTGCGCTCGTCGGCATCAAATCGACCAAGCACCCTGAAGAAGTGGCGCGCGTGCTCGATTACCTCGCGAGCGAGGACGTCGTCGCCGAGTTCTATGCCCGCTCCCTGTTCGTGCCGGGCCATCTCGGCCTCGCCCGCAAGGGCCTCGACTACAAGGATGCGTCGCCTGTTGCGAATGCTGCGCTCAAGGTCTTCAGCGACGGTGTCAACCAACTCGCGCCGGCGGCCAATCAGTTACAGGGCTATCCGGCGAGTCGCGTCATCCTCAACGCGGTGATCAGCCGGCTTGGCCAGGCCGTCTCAGGCGAGATCACTCTCGATGAGGCCTATAAGCGCATCTCGGGCGATGTCGAGCAGCAGCTCGCCGAGCGCAACAAGAAGTAGGCGCTGGACACATCGCGGCATGACCGATTTGCCAACTGGCATTGAACCGCAGGCCGCGCCGACGGCCACGCTGCTCGCGCGCTTGCGCCGCGCGGGCGAGACGGCGCTCGGTGTGGTGTTCGGTACCCTGCTGCGCCTCATCGATCGTCCGATGCGCCTGTTGCAGGAGCTCATCGGCGAGCGGCGAATGCCCTATGTCTTTCTGCTGCCGAATCTCATTTTCTTCTCGTTGTTCGTGTTCGTCCCCCTTGCGATCGATCTGGTGTTTTCGTTCACCGGCGGGGAGTCGCTGTTTCCTTCGCAGCGACCCTATGTCGGAACCGATCAGTACGCCTATCTGTTCGATTGCGGCTCCTTTTTCGATCCCGCTTCGTGCCGGGTCGATCATTTCTGGCGCGGCGTTGCGAATACGCTGCGTTTCACCATCTTCCAGCTCGTATCCATGGTGACGTTTTCGCTCGTCACTGCGCTGGTCCTGAACATGCGGATCCGCGGCCGCGGCTTTTTTCGCGCAGTCTTTTTCTTTCCGGTGCTGCTGTCACCGGTCGTGGTTGCGCTGGTCTGGAAATGGATCCTGCAACGCGACGGCCTGCTGAACGCCGGGCTCACCACGATCGGCGGGCAGAAGATCCTGTTCTTCGTGGATCCCGGCTGGGCGATGTTCTGGTCGGTGTTCGTCTCGGTCTGGGCGCATATGGGGTTCTACACGCTCATCCTGCTCGCGGGGTTGCAGGCCATTCCAGCCGATCTCTACGAAGCGGCGCAGATGGACGCGACGCCGCGCTGGCGTGTGTTCTGGCGGATCACGCTGCCGCTGCTCTGGCCGAACCTCATCGTGGTGATCGTGCTGGCGCTGATCCGCGGCGTGCAGACATTCGACGAGGTGTTCGTGCTGACCGGCGGCGGACCGGGTACCGCAACTCTGATGATCGTGCAGTACATCTACGAGACGGCTTTTGCGAGCCAGGTGCAGAATTTCGGCCTCGCTGCGGCGGCTTCAATCGTGCTCGGCGTGGTGCTGTTTCTGCTCACGCTGGCGCAGTTGTCTCGCACCCGGAGCGCCTCATGAAGCCAATTCAGCTGCTGCGCGCCCGCCGTCGGAGCGGGCACTGGCATTGGACCGACATCGCGGCCTATGCCTATCTCGGGCTCGGCGTCTTGCTGATGTTCGGGCCCGTCGTGTGGTTGGTCCTCTCCTCGTTCAAGACCCAGGCAAGCCTCCTGGAATTTCCGCCCTCGCTGCTGCCACGGTCCCAGCAAGAGGTCAGAGTGCAGGGCTTTCCGCAGCCGCTGCCACTTTTTGCAGCCACTCTCGACAATGGCGAGCGTCGCGAGCTCGCACAAGTTCGGCGCATCGGCTTGATCGCACAGATGATCGATCCGGCCGATCCCAAACAGCAATATCGCGTGCCAACCGCCAAGCTCGCGCCGGTTCGGAACCTGAGTTTCGTGACCGCGAATTACACCGAGCCACTCCAGAAATTCGCCTTCACGCGCTATCTGTGGAATTCGGTGTTCGTCACGACGATCGCAACTCTGATTACACTGCTCATCAATTCGATGGCAGCCTACGCTCTCTCCATCTATGAATTCAGAGGTAAGACCGCTGCCATGCTGATGGTGATCGGCACGCTCATGATCCCGATCACCATCATTCTCGTGCCGGTCTATCTTGTCGTCACGAAACTCGGCCTCGTCAATTCGCTCTGGGCGGTCATTCTTCCGGGCGCCGCGACGCCCACAGGCGTCTTCCTATTGCGGCAATACATGCTGACGCTGCCGCGAGACCTCATCGAGGCGGCGCGCATGGACAAGGCAAGTGAGTGGCAAATCTACTGGCGGATCGTCATGCCGCTGGCGGCACCGGCTCTGGCGGTGCTCGCCATCTTCTCCATCATGTGGCGGTGGAATGAGTTTCTGTGGCCGCTCGCGGTGCTCACCAAGTCCGAATCCTTCACGCTGCAGATCGGTCTCAACGCCTTCCAGGGTGAGCTGCAGACCCAGTGGAATTATCTCCTGGCGATGACGGTGGTGTCGCTGCTCCCGGTGGCGCTCGTCTTCGTCTTTCTGCAGCGCTTCATCGCGACGGGAATAGCCAATACGGGGATGAAATGATGGCGGGGATGTCGTCATGGCTGGCCTGACTCTCAAGGGCGTCCGCAAGGCCTACGGAACGATCGCCGTGATTCACGGCGTCGATCTCGCGATCGCCGACGGCGAATTCATTGTCTTCGTCGGCCCATCCGGCTGCGGCAAATCGACCTTGCTGCGCATCATCGCCGGGCTCGAGGAGGTGACCGACGGCGAGATTGCGATCGATGGCCTCGACGTCACGCGCGTGGCTGCGTCCGACCGCGGTCTCGCCATGGTGTTTCAGTCCTATGCTCTCTATCCGCACATGACTGTCTACAGGAACATGGCGTTCGCGCTTGAGAACATGGGTCTTGCTGGTTCCGAGATCGACGCTCGGGTTCGGCGCGCGGCCAAGATGCTGCGCCTCACCGAGTATCTCGAGCGCAAGCCGAAGGCACTGTCGGGCGGTCAACGGCAGCGCGTGGCGATTGGTCGTGCGATCGTCCGAGATCCCAAGATCTTCCTGCTCGACGAGCCGTTGTCCAATCTCGACGCCGAACTGCGCGTTGCAACCCGCAAGGAGCTAGCGGCGCTGCATGCCGAGATCGGCGGCACCATGATCTACGTCACTCACGATCAGGTCGAGGCGATGACCATGGCAGACCGCATCGTCGTGCTACGCGGTGGCCGGATCGAGCAAGTTGGTACGCCGCTCGAACTGTACAATCGGCCGGACAATCTCTTTGTGGCCGGCTTCATCGGCTCGCCGCGCATGAATCTGCTGCCGGTGCAGGTGGTGTCGCCGGGGCTGGTACGCATCGGCCAGGCCGGTGAACCGATCAAAGTAACGACGGGCTCGCTCGCTGCGGGCGCATCGGCCACGCTTGGCGTGCGCCCCGAGCATATCACGCTCGCCGACGGCGCGGCCGATCTGTCACTCATCATCGACCTCGTCGAACAGCTCGGCGGCGACACGTATTTCTATGGCAGCGCGCCCGGCCTGCCGCAGATCACGGTGCGCCAGGGCGGTCAGTCGCTACGGGGGCGCGGCGAGGCTCTCCCGGTCCGTTTCGAGCCGGCCAACCTTCACCTGTTCGACGCCGAAGGGGTTGCCGTGCGGCCAAGCCGCTGAATCCTGAGGCAGGCACGATAGAACAAGATCAATGATGGAGTGCTGAGACATGAAAGCCCTGGTTGAGGGTCGCTATCGCGGTTGCGAGGGCGGAGCCGCAATGTTCGACGTCGGGCAGGGAGCCACCATTGTGGTGCGCATCCTGGAGCGCGATCTCGGCCGGGTGACGCTTCGCCGCGCTGGCGGCTTTCGACTTGACCGCGGCTGGTCGCTGGCGCCCGGCGGCATCGAGCCGCCGTATGGGGGACGCGACCGCGATGATGTTTCGGGATTCGCCAATCCCACAATAGCGGTCACAGTGGGCGAGGGTACCGTCACCCTCGCGGCGGAGGGGCTGACGGCCGAGGTCACGCTTCTTCCGTTTGGCATCGCCTGGCGTCGCGACGGTGAGGTCGAGCCATTCCTGCGCGACCGGCCGACCCAGGCCTATTTTGTCTCCAACAAAACCCCGGCCATCGCGCACGTGATGGCTCGCCATCCGGACGAACGCCATTTCGGCCTCGGCGACAAGGCTGGACCGCTGGACCGCACGGGGCGGCGCTTTGCGATCGACGCCGTCGATCCCTGCGGATTCGATGCGGAACTGAGCGATCCGCTCTACAAGATGCTACCGTTTGTCATCGTCGATGGGCCGCAAGGCGCTCACGGCATTTTCTATGACAATCTCTCGACCGGATCGGTCGATCTCGGCTGCACGATCGACAACTACCATGGCACGTTCCGGTCTTATCGCGCCGATGACGGCGACCTCGACTTCTACGTGCTGGCGGGACCCAATGTGCGCGATGTCGTGCGTCGTTTCTCCTGGCTCACCGGGGGCCAGGCGTTTACGCCGCGCTGGTCGCTCGGGTTCGGTGTCACGTCGATGGCGATCGCGGATTCGCCCGACGCGGACAGGCGGGTTACGGAGTTCATCGCCGACTGCCGGCGCCACGCCATCCGTTGCGACAGCTTCCATTTCGGCTCCGGCTATACCTCGATCGGAGGGCGGCGCTACGTATTCAACTGGAACCGCGACAAGTTTCCCGATCCATCGGCGACCATGGCGCGACTCGTCGATGCGGGCACGCAGCCGGTGACCAACATCAAGCCGTGTCTGCTCGACGATCATCCGCGGCTCACCGAGGCCATCGATGCCGGCATTTTGGTGAAGGACAAGGTGACGGGAACTCCGGCCGTCGCGCAGTTCTGGGATGGCGTCGGCTTTCACGTCGACTTCACCAATCCCGATGGGCGCGGCTGGTGGCGCGCGGGCATTGAGCATGCGCTGCTCGATCATGGCGTGGTTTCCATGTGGAACGACAACAATGAGTTCGAGATCTGGGATGAGGACGCGGTCTGTGCCGGCGACGGTCGCCCCTTCGCCCAGGCGCTGGCGCGCCCGGCCCAGGCGTTGCTGATGACGAAGCTCTCCTTCGAGACACAGGCCGACCGATCGCCATCGCGACGGCCCTATGTCATCACCCGTGGTGGGCCGGCGGGGCTTGCGCGCTATGGCCAGACCTGGTCGGGCGACAACGAGACCGCCTGGAAGACGCTGCGCTTCAATCTCACGCAGGGCCTCAACATGAGCCTATCCGGGTTGTTCAACATCGGCCACGATGTCGGTGGTTTTCATGGCCCGAGGCCAAGCCCGGAGTTGCTCTGTCGTTTCGTCGAGTTCTGCGCACTCTGGCCGCGCATGATCATGAACTCCTGGAACGACGACGGTTCGGTCACTCTGCCCTGGATGCACGCATCCGTGCTGCCGCAGGTGCGCGCGGTGATCGGGCTGCGGCACCGGCTGCTGCCCTATCTCTACACGCAGATGTGGCGCGCCAGCCGCGACCATGAGCCCGCGGTGCGTCCGCTGTTCTGGGACTTCCCGGACGATGCGGCGGCGAGAGACGTCGAGGACGCCTTCATGCTCGGTCCCGACTTGCTCGTCGCTCCCGTGCTCGAGGAGGGCGCTTCCGAACGCCGCGTCCAGCTGCCTGCGCACGAAGGTGGTTGGTACGATTGGCACGATGGCCAACATTTCTCCGGCGGGCAGACGGTACAGGTCGCCGCGCCCTTGGGACGCCTGCCCGTGTTCGTCCGCGCGGGAGCCATGATCCCGGTCGTTGATATCGATTCGGCCGGCAGTCCGGGTGAGCGGTCACTTATGATCTTCGGCGCACCAGCGGTGCATTCAACAGCCGATCTCTACGAGGACGACGGCGACACGGCAGCTTGGCGCACCGACGCCTTGCTGTTGTCCTTCCGCTTGTGCCGGAAAGCGACCGGCCTGGAATTGACGGGAAGGGCGCGAGGCGGTTTCCGCCCGACGTTCGACCGTTTGCATGTGAGGCCTGTTGGAGTGGCGGAGCCCTTGAGCGTCGGCACGATCGAAGGACCTATAACACTTGAAGTTCGGAGCGGCTAAGTAGCGTGCGCGTGACGCCAAAGCTCTTATGCCGGCGTTACAGACGCACAATTTCGCCGCTTCGGACGCTGGCATCGGCGGCAAAGACAATGCTCAGCGAGTTGATCGCGGCCTCGTGATGCTCGGATAAATCGATCTCGCCACGGATGGCCCTGAGAAATAGCCGCTGCTCGCGCTCGCACAGCTCCTGATGGCCTGGTTCGTCCTCGGTCGAGAGGAGTTCGTCAGGCCTCGCGAAGCGGCCTTCCAGGGTGCGGGCTGCGTGATGGATACGGAGCGCGTTGGTGCGCGTATGCGTGTCATGGTCCGCTGAGCTCACAGTCATATCGGCGCTTTCCTTCGCAACGATCGACACGCTGCCATTCGGTCCGATGATATCCTTCACAAAATGAGCGGTCTCGCTCATCATCGGTCCCCAACCGACCTCGTACCACCCGACCGATCCGTCGTCGAACAAGATGTGAAGATGGCCGTAATTGTACATGCCAGATGCGATCTCGTCCGTGAGCCGCGCGCCGACCGCATGCACCGCGGCCGGCCGAGCGCCCGTGACCTGACACATGATATCGACATAGTGGACGCCGCAATCGACGATCGGCGAGGTCGACAGCATGAGTTTCTTGTGAACCTCCCAGAACGAGCCGGCGGATTGCTGGTTGAGATTCATCCGCATCACGAGCGGCTTTCCGAGCGTGCGGCCTATCTCGACGAAGCGCGACCATGACGGATGGACGCGCAGGATATAACCGATCAGCAGCGCCTTTCCGCTCTCTCGCGCGGCGTCGACGACGTGCCTCGCAGCCTCCAGCGTGTCGGCCAGCGGCTTTTCGCAGAACACATGCGCACCTGCAGCGAAAGCCTGAAGAGCCATGGCGGCGTGATGTTCGGTGTAGGTACAAATCGCGACGGCGTCCGGACGCAGTGTCGCGAGCGCCTCGTCGTATCGTTCAAAGCGCGGCAGACCAGGAAACTCGGCCTCGAGGTCCTGGCGATCAGCCGCGCGAGACGTGCAGAGGCCAATAAGTTCGAAGCCTTCGATCGCTGCGTAGGCGCGAGCGTGGCTCGTTCCCATGGTACCGAGCCCGACCACGAGAACACGGATGGGGTACGCTGTCGACAAGGATGAAGATGACATGGCTCAATCGCGTCCTTCAATCGAGACAACGGCTGCCAGATACGTGCGTCAGGAGCCGTCAGATGGTCGACCCTCGATCCAGGTTTCGAGCACGCGCAGATCGTCGTCGAGATGCACGAGGCTCGCCAGATGTCCCGGCGCGATGCGGCCAAGCTCCGTCTCGCGTCGCAGAAACGTTGCCGGAACGCGCGAGGCCATCGCGAGAGCATCGGCGAGATCGAGCCGTAGGACGTTGACGGCATAACGCACTGCCTCGTCCATGGTCAGCACGGAGCCGGCGAGCGTGTCATCGTCGAGCCGCAGGCAACCATCAACGCTTGTCACGCGGCGGCCCAGCAGATTGAATTGATCGGGACCACCGGCCGCTGGCGGCATCGCGTCGGTAATCAGCATGAAACGATCGCGCCGCTTGGCGGCAAGCGCGATGCGCAGGTTCGCCTCATGCACGTGATGGCCGTCGGCGATGATGCCAACGAACGGCTCGTCGAGATCGAGCGCGGCACCGACCATGCCCGCCTCACGCACGGCCGGCGCACTCATCGCATTGAACAGATGGGTGAATGCCCGCGCGCCGGCTTCGACCGCGGCGCGCGCCTCCTTGTAGGTCGCCTCGGAGTGGCCGAGCGAGACGAGCACGCCATGCCGGGAAAGTTTGGCGACGCTCTCCACCCCGACCCGATTGGGCGCGAGCGTCAGCATGACGGTGCCGCAATTCGCTCCGACGATTGCCGCGACGTCGTCCGGCTCAAGGTTGCGGATGTATTTCAGCTCATGCGCGCCCTTGCGGCGCGGATCCAGGAATGGTCCTTCCAGATGGATTCCAAGCGAAGCTGGCGTCAGACGCCGCGCCTCGCGCGCGGCGGCAATGGCGGTGGCCGTCACTTGCGGCGCGTCGGTTATCAGCGTCGGCAGCAGCCCGACGGTGCCGTGCTTGCGATGCGCGGCGGCGATACGGGCAATACCTTCGGGCGTCGGATCCTCGTTGAACAGGACGCCGCCGCCGCCATTGACCTGCACATCGATATAGCCGGGCGCCAGCAGGCCGCCGTCGAGATCGCGTACGGCGCCGTCGGGTCTCTCGGCGTAAGGGACGATTGCCGTGATACGCTCGCCTTCGACGACAACGGCATGGTCGTCGAGAAAGCGTTCGCCATCGAAAATCCGCGCGCCGGACAGAACGATCATCACACAGTCTCCGTCACCTTGCGCAGGTTGCGCGGGTGGTCAGGATCGCGCCCGAGCCGGAGCGCAAGCGCCTCGGCAAGGCGGTAGAAGCGATGGATCATGATGATGGGTTCCAACAGCGTTGCCTCGACTTTTGCCGTAGCGAGACGATCGGTCTCGTCAGCGCCCCCCGCCTCGATTGCAATCACCATCGCACCGGCATTGGTCAGGGCCGTGAGCGTCGGTAGCATGCCCTCTCGCGCCGCGTCGGACGGCAGGAAGGCAATGACGGGAAAGCCGGAGGCCACAAGTTCGGCCGGACCGTGCAGCACCTCCGCCGCGGAGTAGGCCTCGGCGTGAATTGCGCAGGTCTCCTTGAGTTTCAGCGCCGCCTCCGCGGCGATCGCAAGCGTCGCGCCGCGGCCGAGCACGAAGGCGCTCCGGGCATTTGCCAGTCTCTCCAGCATCGCCGAGGGCGGCGGCGCCGCTTGCCCGAGCAGGACGCCCGGCAGGCCGGCGAGGGCGTCTGCGAGCTGCCGATCCTCGCGCCAGGCCGCGACGAGGCTCGCGCCCGCGACGAGGCCCGCAACCATCGATTTGGTCGCGGCGACGGAACGTTCGGTGCCGGCGCACAACGGCAGCAGTACTTCGGCCTCTTGCGCGAGCGGTGAGGCCACGTCGTTGACCAGAGCGACGGCCAGCGCACCGCCACGTCGTGCGGCGCGCTGCATTTCAATGATGTCGGGGCTGCGTCCCGATTGCGAGATCGCGACGGAAACGCCGCCTTCGAGCCGCATCGGCGTACGATAAAGCGTCGCGATGGAGGGGCCGATGGAGGCACAAGGCACCCCCGAAACAATCTCGACGAGGTATTTCAGATAGAGCGCGCAGCAATCAGACGAGCCGCGGGCGATCGTTGCGACGAGCGGCGGATCGAGGGTACGCAGACGCGCCCCAAGTTCGGCGAGCCGCTCTGCATTCTGGCTAAGCTGGCGCGCGACCGCATCGCCTGCCTCGTCGATCTCCTGAAGCATGTGGGTCGTCATCGGTGCGCCTTTCGGGTCGGTGGCGACAGCGTGAGTTCGGAGACGAAATCATAGGCGTCGGCGCGGTACCAGGATTTCGTGAACTCGACGCAGGATCCGTCGGCGAGGTAGGCGATACGCTGGATATAGAGCGCCGGGCTGTCCGGTGCGACGCCGAGCAGCTCCGCATCCGCATGATCGACGAGCGTCGCGCGCAAGCGCTGCAGGCCGCGGGTGGGCTTGAAGCCTCTCGTGGAAAGCGCCTCGTAAAGCGAGCCGCCGACCGAGTCCTGTTCAGGAAGAAAGCGTATCGGCACGGCGGCGCGCTCGATCGCCATGGGCGAACCGTCGGCGAGGCGCAGGCGTCCGAGCCGGAACACGCGTTCGTTCGGTCGTACGCCAAGCATCATAGCCTCTTCCGGCGTCGGCAGGAACACACCGCGCTCAAGCTCGCGCGAGCTCGCCTCCAATCCGCGCAGCCGCATGTCTTCCGTGAAACTCGTCAGGCGCGAGGAGGGCTGTTCCACGCGCGGCGTTGCGCGATGGATGAAGGTGCCGGCGCCATGGCGGTGAAACAGCACTCCTTCGGCGATCAGATCGGCAATCGCCTTGCGCAGTGTGGTGCGCGATACGTCGAGCAGCTCGCACAATAGGCGCTCGGCCGGAAGCAATTGTGTCTCCGCGAAGCGTCCGGTCTCGATCTCGCGCCGAAGCGCGTCGACCACCGCACGATACAGCTTCTGGCCCGGAGCGGTTTCGACCGTTAGGGACATGCCGCGTCCTCCGCGAGCGTTCCGCCGGCCAGCAGGATTGCGCCGTCGACCGCGTCGCGCCGCGGCGGGGCGAGGCGCTTGGCCACATCAGGCGGCAAAAAGGGCCGCAGGGGCTCGCCGAAGCCGCCGGCGAGCGCAATGCGCTCCGCGCCGAGCGCATTCAGCGCGTTCGCAAGTGAAGCTATCGCGCTGGCTGCCTCGCCGACAATTTCGCGTGCGCGCATGTCTCCGGACCTGGCGACGTCCAGGATCTGGGGCGCGAAGGCGCCGTAGTCTCTGGGCCTCGCGTCTGCTGCCCAGCGGCTCATCCGCAGTGGATCGTCATCGAAATGGCGCCCGAGCGCTTGCGCCAGGCCGCTCATCGGCTCGAGGCCATCGATCGCACGCAGCGTCGCGCGCAACGCCGACTCGCCGAGGCGTGCGGCAGATCCGTCGTCGCCGAGCCAGAAGCCGCGTCCGCCGATGATCGTCGTTCGAGCTCCCACCCGAGCGATGCCCGCCGAGCCCGTGCCCGCGATGATCAGGCCGCCGTCGCCGAGGCCATTGGCACCGACGCAGGCGGCGACAGCATCATTGACAGCGACGATGCGCGCAAAGCCGGGCAGGGCAGCGGAGACGCGCTCTGCTTCCTTGTCGTCCGAAAGCCCGGCAAGGCTAAGGCCGATTGCGATCTCCTGCTTTGGCGCGCCGGCAGAGATCGCGGACTCGATCGTTTCACGGACGACCCGCATGGCCTCGTCGAAATCGAGATAGATGTTCGATGCCGGCCCGAGACCGCGCCCGAGCTCGTGGCCCGACGAATCCCGCAGTCTCGCGCGGCAGCGGGTCGCGCCGCCGTCCACACCGAGGAAGAACTGGGCCGTCGCCAAGGAGCCTCCTAAAAAATTTCTTAACGCCTCTAGACAAGTGGTATGTCACGTGGCTAAAACAAATACAAGAGGTATCTACCATTGGTATTCATGATGCCGGTATTGCCGAGCTCGGAGACGGACGGGGAGGGGCGGCGCGCCGCCGGCGGTGTGGTGATGATCGATGAGGCGATGTTCGCGGAAGCCATGCTCGCATCCTACCGCCGCGCGATTGCTTCGGTCGCGGCTGTCTCCCCCGACATCCGCGCCGCCGCACTTCGTCTCGCCGCGATCTGGCGGGCAGGCGGGCGTCTGGTCTATGCGGGAGCAGGCTCCTCCGGTCTAGCTGCGGCCGAAGATGCAGCCGAGCTTCCTGGCACGTTCGGCCTTGAGCAGAGCCGCATCGCGATTGTCCTGCCGGGCGGGACCGCCGAGCCGTTCCGCATCGATGGGGCTGCGGAGGACGATGCCGCCGCCGGTGAACGGGCTATGACCGGGCTCGGTGACCTCTCTCGTGATGCTGTGATCGTCGTATCCGCGAGCGGCTCGACGCCGTTCACCGTCGCGGCCGCCGCCGTGGCGCGCCGTCGCGGCGCCTTTGTGATCGGCATCGCGCATCGTCCAGGTTCGCCTCTGCTCGTCGGTGCCGATGCGTCGATCTTGCTCGAGAGCGGGGAGGAGGCGCTGCGCGGCTCGACACGGCTCGCGGCCGGAGCTGCGCAAAAGGTCGCGCTCGGCATGCTCTCATCATTGATGGGATTCGAGCTTGGTCACATCCATCGGGGCCTGATGGTCAATCTGAAGGCCGATAATTTGAAATTGCGCGAGCGGGCGCGCGGGATCGTAGCAACAATCGCCGGCGTCAGCGATGCCAAAGCGGAAACGGCGCTGCGCGAGGCCGGCGGAGAGGTTAAGCCGGCCATCCTGATTGCCTGCGGCGCCGTCAGCATGAGCGAAGCCGTTAGGTGGCTCACTGCTGCGGAAGGCCGCATCGACGAAGCGTTGCGCCGCGCAAGCGTCAACGGGATCAAGGGCGAAGGCCCGAACAAGGGAGCGTAGCATGAGACGGACTTTCAAGGCTGCAATGGGAGCTGAGGTTGCCGCGTTGGCGTTGCTTGCGGGGCTTGCTTCAGCTCAGGCGGGTTCGTTGAAGATCGAGAGCTGGCGCAATGACGACGCCGATATCTGGAACTCAAAGATCATCCCCGCCTTCAACAAGCACTATCCCGACATCAAGATCGAATTCGCGCCTTCAGCCCCCAAGGAATACAACGCCGCCCTGAACGCGCGGCTCGATGGTGGCACCGCCGGCGATCTCATCACGTGTCGTCCGTTCGACGCCTCGCTCGCGCTCTATCAGAAGCATCAGCTCGATGCGGTCGACGGCCTCAAGGGCATGGACAATTTCTCCGATGTCGCGAAGGCCGCATGGCAAACCGACGACGGCAAAGCCACCTTCTGTGTTCCGATGGCCTCCGTCATTGCGGGGTTCATCTACAACAAGGAGGCATTCGCCAAGCTCGGCGTGTCCGAGCCCAAGACGCTCGATGAATTCCACGCCGTACTCGAGAAATTCAAGAAGGACGGCACCTATGTCCCGCTGGTGATGGGCACGGCCGACCAGTGGGAGGCCGCCACCATGGGATTCCAGAACGTCGGGCCCGATTACTGGAAGGGAGAGGTCGGCCGCGCCAATCTGATTGCGGGCAAGGAAAAACTCACTGATCCGCAATACGTCGCCGCGTTCAAGGAGATCGCAAGCTGGGCGCCGTATCTCGGGTCAGGCTTCCAGGCGCAGACCTACGCCGATAGTCAGAACCTGTTCTCGCTCGGCAAGGGCGCGATCTATGCGGCCGGCTCGTGGGACATCTCGACATTCCGTGGCCAGGCAAAATTCGCCATGGGTGCATTCCCGCCGCCGCAGCCGGCCGGCACGACCGATTGCTATATCTCCGATCACACCGACATCGCGATGGGCGTCAACGCCGCGTCGAAGAACAAGGAGGACGCGAAGAAGTTCCTGGAATGGCTGACGACGCCGGAATTCGCAACGATCTACGCCAACGCGCTTCCTGGCTTCTTCCCCCTCGCCAAGACTCCGGTGAAGGTCGAAGACGACGTCGCGGCGACGATGGTTGGATGGCGCCAGACCTGCAAGTCGACGATCCGCAACTCGTATCAAATCCTGTCGCGCGGTACGCCGAATCTCGAAAACGAGATGTGGAACGTGTCCGCCCAGGTCGTCAACGGCAAGCTCACGCCTGATGCCGCCGGCAAGCAACTGCAGGACGGCCTCGACAAGTGGTACAAGCCGGCCAAGTGACGTCAGTCCCTCTCTCCGCTCTTGCAGGGAGAGGGACTTTCCTTGTTTTGTTCGATAGTTGCTGCACACTCCGCTGATCCCCGGCACGCGCCGCAGGCGCGGAGAGGGGCGATAACGCACGGCAGGTTTTATCTCTTTCCATCATGCCCGAACCGGTCTCGAACATCACCGCCCAGATGCCTCGCGCAAAACTCGCGGGCCTGCTGCTGTTCTTTCTCGGGCCGGCGGTCGCGATCTACACCCTGTTCTCGATATATCCCCTCGTCGCGACGATGGCGCTGTCCACCTACACAAGCGAGCCGTCCGGAACGCGGTATTTCGTCGGGCTTGCCAACTTCGAAACGCTGCTCGGTGATGCGTTGTGGTCGAAGCCGTTCTGGAATGCCTTCAGCAACAATCTCATATTCTTCGCCGTACATATGTGCGTGCAGAATCCGATCGGTATCGCGCTCGCAGGATTGCTGAGCCTGCCGGGCCTGAGGCTCAAGGGCTTTTATCGCACCGTCATGTTTCTGCCGACGATGCTTTCGGTTGTCATCGTCGGGTTCTCCTGGAACCTGATCCTATCCCCGCTCTGGGGCGTAGCTTCCGGCGCTTTGAAGGCCGTGGGGTTGGGCTCGCTGTTCGCTCCCTGGCTGGGCCTCGAATCGAGCGCGCTCGTTACCCTGTCCCTCATTTCCGTTTGGCAATTCGTCGGCATCCCGATGATGCTAATCTATGCCGCGCTGCTCAACATCCCCGAAGAGTTGATCGACGCGGCACGCGTCGACGGGCTCGGACATTTCCGCATCTTCTTCCACATCAAGCTTCCGCTCGTCCTGCCGACGATCAGCCTGGTCTCGGTCTTGACGTTCGTCGCCAACTTCAACGCTTTCGATTTGATCTATTCGGTCAAGGGCGCGCTTGCGGGGCCGAATTTCGCGACCGACATTCTCGGCACGTTTTTCTACCGCACCTTCTTCGGCAATCAGCTCCAGCTCGGCAATCCGACGATGGGCTCCGCGGTCGCGACCGTGATGTTCTTCATTATCCTCGTCGGCCTCTGCCTCTATCTCTTCCTCGTGCAGCGGCGCATCCGCCGTTACGCTTTCTGAGGGGGCCGGCATGACTGCTGAGCAACGCGCAAGGAGCCTCAGTGTCCATCTCGTCTTGATCGCCTACAGCCTGCTTGCCGTCGGTCCGATTCTGCTCGTCGTGATGAATTCGTTCAAGGTGCGTAGCGCCATCTTCGGTAGTCCGCTTGCGCCACCGGATTCTACAACCTTCAGCCTCATCGGCTATGAGAAGGTCTTTCGCTCCTCCCATATTCTGACCTACTATTCAAATTCGTTGATCGTGACCCTCGTCAGCATGGCTCTCGTGCTGCTGTTCGGCGCGATGGCGGCCTGGGCACTGACCGAATACCGCTTTCGCGGTTCGACGGCGCTCGCGCTGTTTCTGTCGATCGGAATCATGGTGCCGATCCGGCTTGGCTCCGTCGCGATCCTCAACATGATGCGGTCGGCTGGCCTCAACGACACGCTGACGGCCCTGGTTCTCGTCTACGTCGCGCAGGGCCTGCCGATGTCGATCTTCATATTGAGCGAGTTCATCCAGCAGATCCCCAAGGATTTGCGCGACGCCGCGCGCTGCGACGGCGTGCCGGAAACCCGCATCTTCTTCGAGGTGGTCGCGCCGCTACTGCGGCCGGCGATTGCGACGGTCGCCGTTTTCACCATCGTGCCGATCTGGAACGACCTCTGGTTTCCGCTGATCCTGACGTCGAGTGACTCGACGCATACCGTCACGCTCGGCGTGCAACAGTTTCTGGGCCAGTACATCACCGACTGGAATTCCGTGCTCGCGGCGCTGTCGATGGCGATCCTGCCGGTCGTCGTGATCTACATCATCCTCTCGCGCCAACTCATCGCAGGCCTCACCTCCGGCGCAGTCAAATAGGTTGTTAGAATGGCCAATCTGCGCATCGAGCACCTCAACAAACGTTATGGCGCGACGACCGTGCTCAACGACGTCAACCTGGACATCGAGGACGGTGAATTCGTCGTTCTCGTTGGACCGTCGGGGTGTGGCAAGTCGACGCTTCTGCGGATGATTGCCGGGCTCGACAGTGCGTCGGGCGGCGACATCCATATCGCCGGCAAGCTCGTGAACGCGCTCGCACCCGCCGAGCGCGGCATTGCGATGGTGTTCCAGTCCTACGCGCTCTACCCACACATGAACGTCCGCAAGAACATGACGTTCGGGTTGAAGTTCACCGGGGTGGAGCAGACTGAGCGCGAACGGCGCGTGGCGGAGGCGGCCCGCATGCTGCGGCTCGACGAATTACTCGAGCGTTATCCGCGCGATCTCTCCGGCGGACAGCGTCAGCGCGTGGCGATCGGCCGTGCGATCGTGCGCGAGCCCGCCGTTTTCCTGTTTGACGAGCCGCTCTCCAATCTCGACGCTGCCTTGCGCGTCTCGACACGCGTCGAGATTGCGAATCTGCATCGAATGCTGAAGTCGACGATCGTCTATGTCACGCACGACCAGGTCGAGGCGATGACGCTCGCCGACCGTATCGTCGTGATGAACAAGGGCTGCATTGAGCAGGTCGGCAGACCGCTCGATCTCTACTACGCGCCGGCCAATTTGTTCGTTGCCGGCTTCATCGGTTCGCCTGCGATGAATTTTTTCGAGGCAAGGGTTGCCAACTTCGAGGGTGGACGCGCACGCGTCGCGGGACCCGGCTTTCGCAGCTTCGATCTGCCGGCGACCTCATTGAAGGTCGGCGACACGCTGACGGTCGGTGTCCGTCCGGAGCATCTTGGTCGAGGGGAAGACGGTCCTTTCGCCGTCGAAGGCGTCGTCGAACTGGTCGAACGGCTCGGCGAAGCCTCCTTTGCTTATGTGCGCCGCGCCGACGATAGGCTGTTCGTTGCCGAGGTGCGCGGCAGGCAGACCCCGATGCCCGGCGAACGAGCTACGCTCACTGCCCCAGCTCGGGACGTGCACGTCTTCGATGCCGCAGGCCTGCGGGTCTCGACGCAGAACGATGTCTAGCTCATGTCGAGCCTCGTACGCTATCTCACGCATCCCCAGGTGAACATTGATCCGGCGATCCCCGTCCCATCCTGGGGCCTGAGTGAGATCGGCCGGGCTCGCACGGAGGGAGTGGTGGGTACGAGGCAGCTCTCACGCACCACGCAGATCATCTCCAGTGGTGAGCGCAAGGCGATCGAGACAGCCGAAATCATCGCCGCAAAGCTGAATCTCGAGGTAGAGGTGCGGGAGGCGATGCATGAGAATGACCGATCCGCAACGGGCTTCTTGATGCCTGACGAATTTCAGGCGGTGGCCGATCAGTTCTTTGCCCAGCCCCAGATCAGCGTTCGAGGCTGGGAGCGGGCGGTTGACGCCCAGTTGCGTATCGTCAACGAGGTCGAACACGTCTTGGCCCGGAATAAGCCGGGCGATGTGCTGTTTGTCGGGCATGGTGGCGTCGGCACTCTGCTGTATTGCCACTATTCGGGCGTTGCGATTGATCGAAAGCATGATCAGCCCGGCAGTGGGGGGTATTATTTTGCGTTCAGCAGAGATGACCGCCACGTGCAACATTCATGGCGTCGCCTCGAAGACCTCTGATCTTGCGGTGGGGGCGAATCTCGATCGCTAGTGCCGTGTGACGAGCATCTGGCAAGCAGCTTCGCATCGCGCGAAGGCGCAGTTCGCAGCACAAGCAGGGTGAGTCTATGGGCGGCCCTGCTTTTGGGCGTCCCGAAGCGATCCTGTCCTATGGTTGCCTCACTCCCACAACGTGGCTTGTGTGCCATGATGGCGCAGGGAGAACTCCGAGCGAAGATGATGCGATCGTCGCTCATGCTTTTTCAAGGATGTGAAATTCGCCTTCGCGCGGATCGTTTCGTTTGACAGTGTGCACCTCCACCAAGAAATGTCCGGGAGAGGACGGCAAGATCAAACAAGGGCCGCCCGCAGCTGGGGTTACGGAGGAGGCGGCTCAGTGCTTGGATTGATGCAGGATCGACCGTTATTGATCTCGAGCCTGATCGAGCATGCGGCACGTTTTCATCCCAAAACGGAGATCGTGAGCAAGACCTGCGAGGGAACGTTCCATCGTAGCGATTATGCCGGGTTGCGGTCGCGCGCTGCAAAGCTCGCAAAGGCGCTGATCAAACTCGGCGTCGGGCCAGGCGATCGTGTCGCGACGCTCGCCTGGAACACCCATCGTCATATGGAGCTCTATTTCGCTGTATCCGGCATCGGCGCGGTGCTTCACACCGTCAACCCGCGCCTGTTTCCCGAGCAGATCGACTACGTCATCAATCACGCCGAAAACCGGGTGCTGCTGTTCGACATCACTTTCGCCGATCTCGTTCAGAAGCTGCGGTTCAATCTGGTCACCGTCGCGCATCTGGTGGCGATGACGGACGAGGCGCACCTCCCGATCCAGCTTCCCGATTGCCTCTGCTATGAGTCGCTCGTCGAAGGGGAAGACGACATCCTGACCTGGCCAGTGTTTGACGAGCGAACAGCGTCGTCGCTCTGCTACACATCCGGCACGACCGGCAACCCGAAGGGGGTGCTCTACAGTCATCGCTCGACCATCCTACATTCGTTTGTCGCCTGCGCGAGCGATGGTCTCAAACTGTCCAGCGGTGACAGCGTTCTTCTCGTCGTGCCCTTGTTCCACGTGAACGCTTGGGGAATTCCCTATGCTGCTGCGATGTGCGGGGCCAAGGTCGTGCTGCCCGGTCCTGCCCTGGACGGCGGGAGTGTCTACGAACTGGCGGCGCAAGAAGGCTGTAACTTCTCGCTCGGCGTGCCGACCGTTTGGCTCGGCTTCTTCAAGTACGTCGAGGAAAACCCGGGGCTCGATCTTTCCGCGATCAAACTAGAGCGTGTAGTCGTCGGGGGATCCGCCGCGCCGCGCAGCATCATCGAGAAATTCCGCAGTATCTTCGGTGCTTTCGTTATCCATGCCTGGGGCATGAGCGAAACAAGCCCGCTGGGCTCGATCGGCAATCTTCTGCCGGTTCATCGCGATTTGCCGGTCGCCGACCAAGTATCTGTCCAGTGCAAGCAGGGGCGCGCGATCTACGGCGTCGAACTCCGGATCGTAGGCGAAGACGGAGCGCCGCTGCCGCATGACGGCGTAAGTGCCGGAAACCTGATGGTGCGCGGGCCTTGGGTTGCGTCGGGCTATTTCAAGGGCGAGGGCGGGGGAGTGCTGGATGCTGAGGGATGGTTTGCGACGGGAGACGTCGCGACCATCGATCCCAACGGTTACATCCAGATCACGGATCGCTCGAAAGATGTGATCAAATCCGGCGGCGAGTGGATCTCTTCGATCGACCTCGAGAATGTCGCGGTCGCCCATCCGGCCGTGCAGGAGGCGGCGGTCATCGGATTGCCGCATCCGAAATGGCAGGAGCGGCCGCTCCTGGTCGTGGTCCGAAAACCGGACACCGATCCCGCTCGCGAGGACATCCTGGACTACATGTCCGGCCGCGTCGCGAAATGGTGGCTTCCCGACGATGTCGTCTTCGTGAACGAGTTGCCGCACACCGCGACCGGAAAGCTGCAGAAGACCAAGTTGCGCGAACTGTTCAAAGACCACGCATTGCCGACCTAACGTCGGCGCTGGCGTCACCGAAAAGCAGAGACCATGCCCGAACTGATGCTCGACGATCCCGACGGTACGCTGGTGATGCTTCGCGACAGCGTCACCGGTTTTGCCGCGCGTTTTCCAGGTGCAAAGGCCATGCGCGAAAAACGCGGGCGTGGCGGGACCATGGATCCGCTGATCTGGTCCGCAATGGCGGAAGCCGGATGGATCGGGCTGTTGCTGCCCGAAGAATGCGGCGGCGCGGGTCTCGGGTTGCGCGAGCAGGCTGTCCTCAGCGAGGCGCTGGGCCGCGCCTTGATCGCCGAACCGACCGGAACGGCCTCGGTCTTTGCCGCGACGCTGCTCGGCGGTGCTTCGCCAGGCGCAGAGCGCAGCCGCCTGGCTGCCGGATTGGCCGGCGGCGAGATTGTCGCGGTGCCGGCATGGACGCCCGGTGCGAAGTCGATTGTCGCACGCTACACCGATGGCAGCATCGTGCTGTCCGGCGAAGCACGCTTCATCGATGCTGCGCGTTCCGCAACGGATTTCCTTGTGGTCGCCCAGGATGCCGACGGCGTCATGCTTCTGAGCGTCGCCGCCGATGCGGACGGGGTGACGATATCGGAACGGGCCGCGGTTGATGGCGGTGCGCTTGCGACCATCTCGCTATCCGATTGCGCCGTGCCGGCGGGTCGTATCCTGTCGCGCGCGAACCGATCCGAGGATCTTCTCCGTCAGGCGATTCTGCATACGCGGCTGGCGCTCGCGGCCGAGTTGACCGGCGTCGCGTCGAAAGCGCTCGAGCTCACGATTGCCTATACCAGCGATCGCGTGCAGTTCGGCAAGCCGATCGGCAGTTTCCAGGCCATCCAGCACCGCTTGGTCGACATGTGGATCGAGGCGGAATTCGCAGCCGCTGCCGTGGTCAACGCGGTCGATGCAGTGCAGGCGGACGATGACGACGCGGCGCAGCTGGCAGTGTTGGCGGCCAAGGCGCGAGCGGGCGAAGCCGCATTCTCGATCTGCCGCCGCGCGGTGCATCTCCATGGCGCCATGGGTTACACCGACGAGTGCGATATCGGCCTCTATCTGAAGCGCACCATCAATCTCAATGCCATGCTGGGACAGCCTGAACAGCTGCGCCTGGAGTTTGTCGAACGCGAAAGCGGCTACCGCCGCGAGAGGACCTAATGGATAACAATCTGATCAAGACGGAAATCAAGGATCACATTGCGGTCGTGACGATGGATGCGCCGCCAGTGAACGCGCAATCCAAGGAGTTTGTCGAGGAGTTCATCACGGTTTTCGACGAATTGAACGAGACGCCGACGGTACGGGTGATCGTTTTGACCGGTGCCGGAAAGACTTTTTCGGCAGGAGCCGACATCAAGTCGCGCGGTAAGGTCGGAGCGGTGCCAGGCGACACGTATCGCCATCTGCGGCGGGCGCGCGAGGTTGGATTCTGCATCATCGAGTCCAACAAGCCGGTGATCGCCGCCGTGAACGGCCCGGCGCTGGGCGCTGGCCTCGGCCTCGCGCTCTGTTCGGACATCATCATGGCGTCCGAGAACGCGGTGTTCGGCTTGCCGGAGATCGACGTCGGCTTGATGGGCGGGGTGCGGCATACGATGCGCATCATTCCGCATACGCTGGCGCGCCGTATGGTGCTGACCGGCTACCGGGTGCCGGCGGCCGAGCTCTATCGCCGCGGCATCATCGAGGACTGCCTGCCTCGGGAAGAGCTGATGCCGGCCGCCCTCAAGATGGCTGCCGAGATCGCAAAAAAGAGCCCGATGGCACTCAAGCTCGCCAAGCGAGCGATCAATACGGTCGAGACCATGGGCTTGAAGGACGGCTATCGCTTCGAGCAAAACCTCACGGTGGAGATGACGCAGCACGAGGATTCCAAGGAGGCGATGCGGGCGTTCATGGAGAAGCGCACCCCGATCTTCAAGGATGTGCTTTGATGGCGGCCGACTGGAACGACATTCCCGACGAGGAGTTCAGGTCGATCTTTCGCGCGTGGGTGGACCAGAACTGCCCGGTCCATCTGCGCTACATGCGCAAGCAGCGTCCGCTCTTCAACGAGGTCGCCGAGTGGTATCATGCGCTGGCCGCCAAGGGCTGGCTGGCGCCCACCTGGCCGCAGCAGTATGGCGGCATGGGCCTTTCGGCGGCCAAGCACATGATCTATGTCGAGGAATGGGGACGGCTCGGCTGTCCACGAATTCCGGATCATGGCATCGGGCTAGTCGGTCCGCTCCTCATCGAGTACGGCACCGAAGAGCAGAAGTCTCACTACCTGCCGCGTATCCTATCCGGCGAGCACGTCTGGTGTCAGGGCTACTCCGAACCCAACGCGGGATCTGATCTGGCAAGCCTGAAGACATCAGCGGTGCTGGATGGCGATGAGTTCGTGGTCAACGGACAGAAGATATGGACGACGCTGGCCCATTGCGCCAACTGGATCTTCGTTCTCGTTCGGACCGAACGTGATGCCAAGGTGCGCCAGAAGGGTATCACGGTCCTGTTGCTTGACCTGACCTCGGCTGGTGTTCGCGTCCGACCGATTGCAAATCTGCGTGGCGAGGCCGACTTTTGCGAGGTTTTCTTCGACAATGTGCGTGTGCCACTGAACAACCTGGTCGGCAGGGTCAACGAAGGCTGGACCGTCGCGAAGTCGGTACTTGGCCACGAACGCATCTTTCTGGGGGCGCCGACGCGCCCTGAATATGCGCTGGAGCGTCTGCGACGGCTTGCGGAAGCCCGTGATGCGTTCGAAGATCCCGCGTTCATGTCGCGCTTCGCACGCCTGCGGCTCGACCTCTACGATCTAGGATCCGCCTTCGAGCGCTATGCGAAGGTTCTGCGGGCCGGCGGAGAACTCGGCGCCGATGTCTCTGCTCTCAAGATCTTCACGACCGAGCTCTACCAGCGGATCACCGAGGAAATGCTCATGGTCGCAGGCGAAGAGGCGCGGCTTGCCGACGATCTCATCGCGGGGGATGTCGAGATCGATGCGATGAACCTCTTTCTCGACTCGCGTTCGCCGGCAATTTTCGGCGGCTCCAACGAGATTCAACGCAACATCCTCGCCAAGGCCGTGCTCCGGCTTCCCGGTTGAATGTTGCGTCAGAACTCGACGTCGATCAGCTTGTCGAACTGGTCGTCCGTCTTGACCGACCTCGCCGCCCGCTGCAGGACGGCGAGGTAACGATTGAAATTCTGGCGGATCCGCTCGGCGGCACCGCCGAGGCCGATGACCATGGGCTGATTCTGGATCGTCACGGGCAGCAGGACGCAGATCGTCGCGCCGCCCTGAATGGGAATGTCTTCGGCAGAGCAATATCCCTTGCCGCGGAGCTGTCGAATGCGAGTCATCATCTCGGGCAGCTTCACGCGATCCGATGCGTTGGGCGTTGCAATGTTCGCACGGCGAATGATGTTGTCGACCTTCTCGTCCGACATCGTGGACATCAAGAGCCAGCCCAATGCCGATTGAGTCAGCGGGCGCAGCGTCCCCTCGTCGACGTGGAAGCGAAGCGGGTGGATCGATTGCACGATCTTGACGTATTGAAGGTAGACATCGTTCGTCGTGCCGATCGAAACGGTTTCGCCGGTGGCCGCGTGCACGTCATGCATGGCTTCGATCGTCCGGCTGTTGCCGAACAGAGCCCGTGGAATCCAATCGCCTAGCGATGTCACCTTGGGTGTCGGGAAGTAGACGCGCATGCGCCGGTCGTAGTTCAGATAGCCCATGCCGACGAGTGTCTTGAGCAGAACGGTCGTGCTCGACGGCGGATAACCCAGCGCGAGACCGATCTCGGACATCGCGCGCGGTTGTCGAACGTTCATGAAGAACTGGAGGATCTCCAGCGCGCGTAATGCTGACTTCACGGTGGATGGTCCACCCGGTATCGCTGCGGATTTCGTGACCGCCGCCTGCATGCTTCGCATCCCCATCGCCGCTAAAATTCACGGATGTGAAAGTCGGCTTCACAAATGAATTATATTTTGTTTGACCCAACTGCGCATGACAAGGTGCCTCCAGTCAAGGCCAAGAACACGAAAGAGTGGCCGAGCTGGAGAGGGCGTCGTGGGAAGCGGCAGGTTGCAGGGGCGCGTGGCGCTCGTCACGGGCGGAGGGCGAGGCATCGGCCGGGCCATCGCGGAAGCCTTTGCCCGCGAGGGCGCAGCGGTCGGGGTGCTCGATCTGAAGGTCGACGTGGCGGAGGCCGCAGCGCACGCCATTGTCGCGGATGGCGGCCGGGCTACTGCGATCGTCGGCAATGCCGGCGAGCGAGCCGCCGTTTTTGCCGCGGTGGACCGTCTTGTCGAGGCATTTGGTCCGCCGACCATCCTGGTCAACAACGCGATGTGGAATCGTTACGGCCCGCTGGAGCAGCAGACCGAGGAGATGGTCGGCCGGATGATCGATGTCGGCCTGAAGGGTGTGATCTGGGGCTATCAGGCGGTGCTGGCGCCAATGACCGCAGCCGGCGGCGGAGCCATCGTGAACATCGGATCGCCGTCTGCCGTGCTCGCGATGGCGAATGGTGTGATGTACAGCGCGGTGAAGGCCGCGGTGGCGGGCGCAACACGCTCCGCCGCAGCCGAATTCGGTCCACGCGGAATCCGAGTCAACGCGATCGCGCCGGGGCCGACACCGACCGATGGCGCCAATCTCGTCGTTAGCGAGGAGGCGTGGGAGCGACGCCGGGCGCGTGTGCCGATCGGGCGGCTCGGCGAACCGCGCGACGTGGCGAATGCAGCAGTCTTTCTTGCAAGCGACGAGGCGAGCTTCATCACCGGCGACATGTTGTTCGTCGATGGAGGAATTACCTACGCGTTCTCTTGAGCGCACATCAATCGATCTTGGTCGCCCGCAACAACAAGAAGGTCCGGGCAGATCCGCGGGCTATAGGGAGGAAGAAATGAGACTGTCGGCTGCCTACCTCGCCGTCATGGCGATCCTATCGGGTGCAATAGCGTTTGCCACGTCACCGGTCTTGGCGCAGGGGATTTCCGGAGACGTCATCAAGATTGGCGTCATGAACGACCAGACCGGTCCTTACTCCGACAATTGCGGGCCGGGTTCGGTTGTCGCCGCGCGACTTGCGATCAGCGACTTTGGCGGTGCCGTCAACGGCAAGAAGGTCGAGCTCGTCGTGGCCGACGACCAGAACAAGCCGGACATCGGCGTTTCTATTGCGTTGCGTTGGCTAGACAATGAAGGCGTGGATGCGATCGTCGGATGCTCGGCCTCCTCGATTGCGCTCGGCGTGCAGGACGTCATGAAGAACCGGAAGAAGCCCTATCTCCTGGCGGGAACGGCGGCTTCGGTGTTTACCAACGAAAAATGTTCGCCGATGACGACGCAATGGACGATGGACACCTATGCGCTGCCGAAGGCGACGGTGAAATCATTGTTGGCGCGGGGGTTGGATACCTGGTTCTTTGTCACCGTCGACTACTCGTTCGGCAAGGCCTGGCAGGCCGACACCACGAACTTCATCAAGGCCGACGGCGGCAAGGTCGTAGGTTCCGTCCTGCATCCGCTCAATTCTTCTGACTTCTCCTCGTTCCTGCTGACGGCCCAATCGAGCGGAGCGAAGGTCATCGCGCTGGCGAATTCGGGTTCGGACTTCGCCAATGCCATGAAGCAGGCCCAGGAATTCGGGCTCACGCAGAAGCAGCAGCTTGCCCCACTGGGATTGATGATCAATCAAACACATAGCATCGGCCTGCAGCCGCTGCAGAACGTACGCCTGACGACGCCCTTTTACTGGGATAAAACAGATGAGACGCGCGCCTTCGCAAAGCGCTATCAGGCGGCGTTCAACGGCCGGGTCCCGAACGAGGCGCAGGCGAGCACGTACAGCGCTGTGACGCACTATCTCAAGGCAATTGCCGCGACGCAGACCGACGACGGCGAGGCGGTGATGCGACAGATGAAGAGCACGCCAATCAATGACTTTGAGATGAAGAATGTCAGCATCCGTGCCGACGGTCAGGTGATGCGGCCGCTTTATGCCGCTCGTATCAAGACGTCGACCGAGTCGAAGTATCCTTACGACTACTACGAGATCACCGACACAATTCCTGCCGATGACGCCTGGCGGCCGACAGCCGAGAGCGCCTGCGATCTCCTGAAGACGCAATAAGCGCGGCGGCGGGCCGGCGTGACCCGTCACCCGCTTGCATACCCCAACTTCGCGAGATGACACGAGACGAAACTTAGCCGGAATTCCCTTGATGGCGCTCCAAGTGAGCAAGATATCAGCGACGGCCGCACAGCTTGGCGAAAGCCCGGTCTGGGATGTCACGCGGCAGCGGCTCTACTGGGTCGATGGTGTCTCGCGCCGGGTCCACGCCTTTGAACCCGAGCGCGGGATCGGGCGGCACTGGGATGTGCCGTCCATGATCGGCTCGGTCGGACTGGCCAAGGGCGATACTCTCGTCGCAGCGCTCGCGGATGGCATCTACCGGCTCGATCTCGGCTCAGGCGAACTGACACCGCTGTTCCGGCCAGATCCGTGCGATCCGCGCGTGCGCTTCAATGACGGCAAGGTCGATCGTTGGGGGCGGTTTCTCTGCGGCACGATGGGCGTGCATGCCGAGCCGCTGGGGCAGCTCTTTCGCATCGACGCCAGCGGAGCGCACACGGTGCTTGCCCGCGATATTCGCATTTCGAATGCGCTCTGCTTCAGCCCCGACGGCCGCACCATGTACTTCGCCGATAGCCTCGATCGGGCGATCCGCGCCTATAGCTCCGAGTCGGGCGACGCGTTCGATCCGGAACCGCGGATTGTCATCGACACCGCGCCATATCAGTCGGGGCCCGACGGGGCGACGGTCGATTGCGAAGGCTGCCTTTGGGTCGCGCTCGTGCAGGTGGGCAAGATCGCGCGCTTCACCCCGCAGGGCGCGCTCGATCGCCTGATCGACGCGCCGACCGACTTGCCCTCATCGGTTGCCTTCGGCGGTCCTGATCTGTCAACGCTCTACGTGACCTCGATCAAGGATTCAGGATCGGGACGCGCCGTCTCGCACCACCCGGACGGTGGCTTTCTGTTCGCGATCGACGGCCTCGGCGTGACCGGCCTACCTGAAGCGCAATTCGGGCTCCAGCCAATCCCTTCCAGTTGAGAACATGCCTTGATACGCTATCATCCAGCCTCGCTCGATCCTCTCTTCAAGCCACGATCCATCGCCCTGATCGGAGCATCTGATGATGTTGCGCGCATTGGCGGCCGTCCCTTGCGCTATCTGCGCGAAGGCGGTTTCAAGGGCGCTGTCTATCCGGTCAATCCGAAGCGGGACACCGTCCAGGGGATCAGGTCCTACGACTCGGTCGCAGCGCTTCCGGAAGTGCCGGACGTCGCCATCCTCGCAGTGCCGGCGCAGGGCACGGTTCAGGCGCTGAGAGACTGCGCGGATCGCAAGGTCAAGGCGGCCGTGGTGTTCTCGGCCGGCTTTGCTGAGGCGAGCGAGCAGGGACGTCTCGCACAGGACCAGATCGCCGGCATCGCCCGCGAGAGCGGCATGCGCGTGCTCGGCCCGAATTGTCTCGGACTGTTCAACGCTGGCATGGGCTACTACGGAACATTCTCGGCGATCCTTGATGCTGCATTCGTCGAACCAGGTCCGGTCGCCGTCGTCTCGCAAAGCGGAGCTTATGGCTCCCACATTGCCCACTTGGCGCGCCAGCGCGGCCTCGGCATCGGGCAATGGATCACGACCGGAAACGAATGCGATATCGACGTCGCGGAAGCGTTGCGTTGGGTGATCGAACAACCCGAAGTCAGGGTCGTGATGGCCTATGCGGAGGGCATTCGCGATCGCGATACTTTCATCGAGGCGCTGGAGGTTGCGCGGGCGAAAGAAAAAGCCCTTGTCTTTCTGAAGGTCGGCCGCTCCGATGTTGGCGCCCAAGCGGTTAGCTCGCACACCGCGGCGCTGGCGGGATCGGATGCCGTGTTCGATGCGGTGTTGCGGCAATATGGTGCCTATCGCGCGCGGACCACTGCGGAGCACCTGGACGTGACCTATGCCTGCGCACGGGGGCTTTATCCCGCCGGCAACAGGTTCGGCATCTTCACGCTGTCCGGCGGCTTCGGCATTCAGATGGCCGACGACGCATCGGCGTGCGGGCTCGACGTCGCGCCCATGCCCGAGGCGGCGCAGGATGAGCTGAAGGCGATGCTGCCCTACGCATCGCCGCGCAATCCGGTGGACGCGACGGCGCAAGCGCTCACTGATCTCCCGCTGATGACGAGCTATATTGCCGCAATGCTCGAGAAGGGCGGCTATCACCTCTTCGCCGGCATTTTCGGCAGCGGACCGGCGAGCCCCACTTTTTCGGCCTCGCTGCGCCAAGTGTTGCGGACTGCGACGGCCGGGCATCAAGGCCGCGTCTTGGCGCTGTCGATGTCGGCGCCGCCGGAGATCGTCCGCGCCTATGAGGACGACGGCTTTCTGATCTTCGAGGATGGCTCTGCCCTGGTGAACGCGTTGGCGGCGCTGGTCTGGTTTCGCCGCAGCTTCGACGCGGCGAAGCATGCGCGCACGGCCTCGACCGTTGCGTCGCGAATCGCGCCGTCGGATGGCCCGCTCAGCGAGCACGAAGCGAAATCGCTGTTGCAGACGGCCGGTATTGCGTTTCCGAAGGAAGCGCTGGTGCGACCGGATGAGGATGCCGGCACGGCCGCCGCGGCAATCGGCTTTCCGGTGGTGGTGAAGATCTCATCGCCGGACATCGCACACAAGACCGAGATCGGTGGAGTGATCGTCGGTCCCCGCGACGAGGCGCAGGCCCGCGAAGCCGCCCGCACCATCCTGTCCCGTGCGCGTGACAAGCGGCCCGACGCGCGGATCGATGGTGTCGTCGTCTCACCAATGATCAGGGGAGGCGTAGAGACCATTGTCGGGGTGGTGCGGGATCCGTCCTTCGGTCCTGTAGTGATGTTCGGGCTCGGCGGCATTCTCGTCGAGGTACTCAAGGACGTGACCTTTCGCGTTGCGCCGTTCGATGTCGCAGAGGCGCAGCGGATGATCCGCGAGATTCGAGGCTTTGCCGTGTTGGAAGGCGTGCGTGGTGCGCCGCCGGCCGACGTCGATGCGCTGGCGGCGATGCTGTCGGGCCTTTCGCAATTTGCTGCCGACAATGCCAGCGTGATCGAAAGCATCGACCTCAACCCGGTTCTAGTGATGCCACGCGGCGAGGGCGTCATGCCTCTCGACGCGTTGCTGGTACCGTGCAGCGCCGCGTCTCGCGATTGACGGCTAGTGGTTAAGCAGAGGGAAATATGGCCGACGAAGCAAAGCTGACCGAGTTCTTGGACCGGGAGGCGATCCGCGATTGCATCTACCGCTACTGCCGGGGGATCGACCGAGCCGACGAAGCCACGCTGCGAAGCTCCTATTGGCCCGATGCGACCGATCGACACGGCGTCTATTCCGGACCGGTCGAGGGCTTCTTTCTCTGGGCCCGCGAGGTGTTCAAGAGCGGCGCGCGCAACGTCCATCAGGTCGGTAACATCTTGATTGAACGCGTCGGGCCGGCGCGTGCCGCGGTCGAGACCTATTTTCTTGCCCTGCAGCGTGGTCCAGGCAAGGACGGGATCGTGCGGCAATTTCTCATAGCCGGACGCTATTGCGATCTCTTCGAGAAGCGTGGTGGTGAGTGGCGCGTCGCGCGGCGCATCGTGGCGTTCGACTGGGTTGAGGAGCAGGCGGTGCCAACCGAGAGCGAGGAGGTGCGTTTTGGCCCGCGCATGCCGATCGGAGCGCCGCACCCGAACGATCCTATCCATGAAATTCTGGCCGAGGCCCGCCGCACGTAAGATGTATGCCATCGCGGCGAGGGAAAAACGATAATGCAAAAGCCAAGGCGCGTCGTCGTGATCACCGGAGCGGCCGGCGGCGTCGGCTGTGCGCTACTCGAAGCGTTCCATCGGGACGGCGATATCATCGTGGCCGTCGACCTGCCAGGCACCGACGTCGTCAACGTCACGGCTTCACTCGGCGGCGAGCACGTGGCGTTCCACTGCGATGTGGCTTCCGAAGACGAAGTCGTGGGCCTCGTCGCCGCGATCGAGCAGCGATTTGGGCGGATCGACGTCCTCGTCAACAACGCCGCACTCGGACCAACCATGGCAGCGACTGTCGACACGGACGTCGCCTCTTTTCGCAAGGCGTTGAGCGTCAACCTGTGCGGCCCCTTCGTGCTCGCGCGCGAGGTGGCGAGACGCATGATGGGGCTCGGCGGTGTCATCGTGAACATCGCGTCGCTGGCGGGCGTGCTCGGCAATCCGAAGCGCAACGCCTATGCGGCGTCCAAGGCTGGATTGATCTCGGCGACGCGGTCGCTTGCCTGCGAATGGGCGAAGCATGGCATTGGCGTCGTGGCGATTGCGCCGGGCTATGTCCGCACTCCGATGGTCGCGGAGCTCGAGCGCTCAGGCAAGGCGAATCTCGATCTGGTTCGGCGGCGCATTCCGCTCGGGCGCATGGGACGGCCGGACGAGATCGCGGCCGTGGCGCGCTTCCTCGCCTCGCCGGAGGCAGGCTACGTGACAGGGGCGGTTCTCGCCGTCGATGGCGGCTGGCAATCCTTCAATCAGCCGGGCGATGCGCATCCACCCGTCATCGGGACGCCGGACGCCGAACTGGCGACGGCCGAGCGGTCGTCGCGGGAGCGCATCGTGGTGGTGACCGGCGGCGCCAACGGGATCGGCGAAGCGATCGCTCGGCGATTTGCCTCCGGCGGCGACACCGTGGTCATCGCGGACAAGGATGGCGATCGCGCCGCCAACCTGGTGCGTGCGCTCGGCACGAAGCACATGGCATTCACACTCGATGTCTCGTCGGAGCAGGACGTGCTGGCGCTGTTTGCCGCGATCAGGCAGCGCTTTGCTCGCATCGACGTGCTGGTCAACGATGCGGCGGTGGCCGACAGTTTTGTGCCGGCGCTCGACCAGTCTGCGGCTGATCTCGATAAGGTGTTGGAGGTGAATGTCATCGGCGCATTTCTCTGCGCCCGCGAAGCGATCAAGCAGATGAGTGGCGGCGGCTTCATTCTCAATCTCGGCTCGATCAACACGTTCATGCCGTTCGCGCCGCGCCACGCCTACGGCGCCTCGAAGGCGGCCATCGACATTCTGACGCGATGTATGGCGGCTGAACTTGGTCCTGCCGGGCTGCGCACCGCCACCATTGCTCCGGGCTATATCAACACGCCGGGCGTGGCCGCATTGCGGGCGTCGGGTCGCATCGACAGCGCGCGGATCCGGCGGCGTGTTCCGCTCGGCCGCTTCGGCGAGCCGGCGGAGGTCGCGAACGCAGCTTATTTCCTGGCGTCAGCGGAGGCGTCCTACATCAACGGGTCGATCCTCTATCTCGACGGCGGCTGGACTGCGTTCGGCGACGTCGGCGATGCGAGCACCACGAGCGATTGATGACAAGCGAGTGGGCGGTGATTGCTGATACATCTCGGCAGGGCGTGACGTTCGACGCCCCGTACAGGTCTCGTGACGCGCTCATTCTCTTTCATAGATGTGAAACTGAAGCCACATGCCATCAAAGCGGTAGTGGTGCTGTAGAACTCATGAGATGGTTTTCAAGGCAAGGCCGCAGTCCAGCACAGGCGATTTCGCATGCGGCACATCGCCAATCGCCGCTCCAACCTAAACGATGCAAGCGAGGAAATGCCCGAGATGAGCAACTCTGAGATGGGGGCACAACGCCTGGACATCGTCGTCGTGGGGGCTGGTTTCGGCGGCTTGTACGCCGTGTACAAATTTCGGGAAATGGGCCTCAAGCTCGCGGCGTTCGAAGCGGGTGGCAATGTCGGGGGCGTGTGGTATTGGAATCGCTATCCGGGCGCGCGGGTCGACCTTCCGAGCGTTGACTACAGCTATTCGTTCTCTCCCGAGATCGAGCAGGAATGGACGTGGTCAGAGGAATTCGCGTCCCAGCCGGAACTTCTCGCCTATTTCAATTTCGTGGCCGACCGGCTCGACCTGCGCAAGCACTATCAATTCAACACTCGCGTCACCAGTGCGATCTGGGACGAGACGCGCAAGCTCTGGAGGGTCACGACGGATCGCGGCGGGACGGTCGAGGCAACCTACTGCGTGATGGCCACCGGACCGCTATCCGTCCCCATGGATCCCCAGATTCCGGGGGTTACGAGCTACAAGGGCGAGCTGTTGCGCGCGGGCAAGTGGCCGCATCATCCGGTGAGCTTTGCCGGCAAGCGCGTCGGCGTGATCGGCACGGGATCGAGCGGCATCCAGATCGTACAGGAAGTTGGTCGGAAGGCCGACGAGCTCTTCGTCTTCCAGCGCACGCCAAGTTTCACCATGCCGATGCGCAACCAGAAGCTGGAGGCGGACTACGTCGCCGAGGTCAAGCGCAATTACGCCGGCCTTCGCGAGGCTGCCCGCAGCAGCCCGAATGGCGGGGTGCGCCCTTGGACCACCCGCGCCTTCTTCAGCGTGACGCCGGTACGACGTCGCGAGCTCATGGAAGACGCCTGGAAGGCCGGCGGCCTTGCAATGCTCGGGACTTTCACAGATCTACTGAGTAACGAAGAGGCCAATGAGCATGTCGCCGAATTCGTGCGAGGCAAGGTCAGCGAGGTCGTCAAGGACCCCGTCACGGCGGAAAAGCTCAAGCCGCGCGGCTATCCCATCTTCGCCCGCCGCCCATGCCTCGACACCGAATACTATGAGACCTTCAATCTGCCCAATGTCCACTTGATGGACTGCGTTGCCGATCCCATTCTCGCGATCACTGAGAAGGGCGTGCGAACCGAGACGGGCGAAACCGAGCTCGACATGCTGATTCTCGCGACCGGCTATGATGGGCTGACCGGCGCGCTAACGGCGTTCGATGTCGTCGGCCGCGGTGGCGGCAAGGTCAACGATAAATGGAAACACGGTGCGAGGTCCTATCTCGGCCTTATGATGGAAGGTTTCCCGAACCTGTTCATGACCACGGGGCCGAACGGTCCGGCAGCGTTGGCCAACATCGTCAGGATCAGCGAGAACGACGTTGACTGGATTGCGAACCTGATCACGCACATGGCCGATCACGGCCTCGCCACCGTCGAGCCGACCAAAGCGGCGGAAGATGGATGGATGGAGCTCGTGGTCAGGATCGCGCAGCGCTCTTTGCTGAACAAGGCGAAGACCTGGTATCTCGGCGCCAACGTCAAGGACAAGCCGCTAGGGCTCACGCTCTTCACCGGCGGATTTCCAAAGTATCGGGAGTATTGCGTCGCCGTCGCGCAGGCGGGGTATCGTGACTTCGTCTTTGAGCGCGGACGAACCCCGGTCGCGGCTTAACCGTTACTCCAGGATCTGGCGGCCTTTCGTTGCCTGGAGCTCGATCAATTGGCCATGATGGGCTGGAGCGAGTGCTCGAGCCTTCTCAGGGCACGTCCTTCCACGCTCCGGCGCGACTTGAGGCGTGAATGGTCTCGACGAGCGTTTGAATACGCAGGCCAGCGCGGAAGCTGAATGGCTCCGATCGACGTCCTGCGATAGCGTCCAGATAGCACGCGACCTCGACCGCCTTCAGGTCGTTGAAACCAAGTTGGTGGCCTGGCGCGATGCAGAACAGGCCGTATGGCCGATGATCCGGGCCTGCCTCGATCCGGCGGAATCCCTGACGGCCACGGTCGTCGTCGGTCGAAAAGAAATGCAACTCGTTGAAGCGTTCCTGGCTGAAGGCGAGGGCGCCTCTGCTGCCATAGACCTCGAAGTCGTGTTGCATCTTCCGCCCTGTCGCAATCCAGTTTGCCTCGATCGAGCCGGAGGCGCCGCTCGCGAAACGGAGGAAAGCTCGGCCGACATCATCGACTTCGACGCGCCTCCGGCCGCCTTTGCCATCTGGACGTTCCTTGATCATCGTGATGCAATCGCCCATGACGCGAGTGATCGGTCCCGCAGCCGGCCCCAACAGGAATTCGGCCGTGGCCAACGCGTGGCTGCCAATGTCGGCCAGCGCGCCGCCTCCCACCGCTTCGTGCCGGAAGGTGAACGGCCCAGCATTGTCCGCCATGTAGTCCTCGGCGTGGACTCCGCGGTAGCCGCGTATCTCGCCGAGCTCTCCCGCCGCGATCATGTCGCGTGCGAGGCCAAGCATGGGGTTGCAAAGATAGTTGAAACCGACTTGCGTCTTTACGCCGGCCGCTTCGGCGGCGTCGGCCATTTCGCGGGAGTCTGTCGCAAGCGGCGCCAGCGGCTTTTCGCAATACACATGTTTGCCCCGAGCAATCGCAGCCAGGGCCATTTCCTTGTGAAGTGCGTTGGGCGTGGTGATGTTCGCGACGTCGATAGCTGGGTCCGCCACGAGCGCGCGCCAGTCCGAGGTCGCGCGTGCGAAGCCCAGAGCCGAGGCCGCTTTCACGGCCGCCTCGTCGCTAATGTCCGCGATCGTATGTAGTTCCAGCTCGAAGGGTAGGTCGAAGACACGCGCGGCGATGGAGTAACCGAAAGCGTGGGTCTTACCCATGAATCCGCTACCGATGAGGCCGATGCGAAGCTTCGGTTTGGTCATGTCGGAAATCCCTGTTCACGATAGGTCGGAGTTAAGGCGACCTACGAAAAATCGAGCACGTCCTGATCGGAAGACATCGGCGGCAATAATTGTTGCAGAAAAAGACTATTGTCAATATTCAGTGCGCGAGGTTATGTTCCTCACAAACCGTCGAGGGAGGAGACCGCATGATCGCCGCCACGATCCGCCTCACCATGGCCCAGGCCCTGGTGCGATGGCTGACTCAACAGTTCACTGAAATCGACGGTGTTCGCGTGCCCCTGTTCGCCGGCGTCTTCGGCATTTTTGGTCATGGGAACGTGACCTGCCTGTCCGAGGCCCTGGAGGCGATTCAGGATCGTCTGCCGACCTTCCGCGGACAGAACGAGCAGTCGATGGCGTTGGCGGCTATCGGCTTCGCCAAGGCCAAGCTTAGGCGGCAAATCATGGTAGCGACGTCGTCCATTGGTCCCGGCGCTTTGAACATGGTGACGGCGGCGGGAACAGCCCACGCAAATCGCTTGCCCCTCCTTCTTATGGCTGGCGATACGTTCACCAACCGGTTGCCGGATCCAGTTCTCCAGCAAGTCGAGCATTTTGGCGACCCGACCGTCACCGTGAACGACGCCTTCAAGGCGGTCACGCGCTACTGGGATCGGATCACTCATCCCGCGCAGATTATCTCTTCGCTCCCGCAGGCCGTGGCCGCCATGCTAGATCCGGCTGACTGCGGCCCGGCCTTTCTCGCGCTACCACAGGACACCCAGGAAGTGGCCTTCGACTACCCTGAGGTCTTCTTCGAGCCTCGAACCTGGGCCATTCCGCGCCCGCGTCCCGATCGTCAGAAACTCGCTGACGCAGCCGCGCTGCTCAAGACCGCGAGGAAGCCGATCCTCATCTCCGGCGGCGGTGTGCGTTACTCGCTGGCGGGAAACGCGGTCGCGGATTTTGCGGTGAAGCGTGGAATTCCGATTGTGGAGACGATCGCGGGCAAGGGCGCGGTGACCCACTATCACCCGGCCCATGCGGGGCCGATCGGAATTATCGGCTCGACCTCAGCGAATGCGCTCGCAGCCGAGGCCGATGTTATCCTTGCGGTCGGTACGCGCCTTCAGGATTTCACGACGGGATCATGGACCGCTTTCAGCCCGGACGCGCGTTTCATCTCGATCAACGCGGCCAGGTTCGATGCGGTGAAGCATCGTGCGCTGACGGTGGTCGGCGACGCGCGGGAGACGATTGAAGAACTCGATGCAACGCTCGGCGCATGGCGCGTCGACCCCGCCCACATGGCGCGTGCTCAGATGCTCTTTAAGGAGTGGGACGCGCTGCTCGAGTCATTGCAGGCACCCAGCAACGCTCCAGTGCCGACCTACGCGCAGATAGTCCACGCGGTGAATGCGTCGGCCGGCGAGAAAGATACCTTGATTTCAGCCGCCGGCGGCCTGCCAGGCGAAGTGGCAAAAGGCTGGCGCGTCAAGGCGCCGAACACCTTCGACCTTGAATTCGGCTTTTCCTGCATGGGCTATGAGGTTGCCGCAGGTTGGGGCCATTCGATGGCCAATTCCGGGCCCGGCGGACTCGGCGGCACGCCGATCGTGATGGTTGGCGACGGCACGTATCTGATGATGAACTCGGACATCTACTCGACGGTTCTAAGCGGTCACAAGATGATCGTTGTGGTCTGTGACAACGGCGGGTTCGCGGTGATCAACCGGTTGCAACAATTCAAAGGCGTGCCAGGCTTCAACAACTTGTTGACCGACTGTCGAATTCAGAATCGCGACAATCCTCCTCACGTCGATTTTGCCAAGCATGCCGAGTCCATGGGGGCGGCTGCTCGGCGTTGCGAGAGCGTTGCCGACCTTGTTGCCGCGCTCGAATGGGCCAAAGGCAATGACCGCACCACCGTGCTTTCGATCGTCTCGGACGCGTATTCGTGGGTTCCTGGCGACGCCGACTGGGACGTGGGCGTGCCCCAAGTGTCCTCTCGCGAGACGGTTCGAAGCGCGCGCAAGCAGCAAGACGAGATCCGCGCGAAGCAGCGCATCGGGGTATGATGAGCCATGAAGGCGAAACTTGGAATTGCCCCCATTGCCTGGTGGAATGACGATCTTGCAGAGCTGTCCGATGACGTGAGTCTGGAGGAGTGCTTGCGCCAGGCGAGTGTTGCCGGTTTTACGGGAATGGAGACTGGGCGGCGCTTCCCCATGAATATGCAAGAACTCGGGCCGATACTCGCCCGGTTCGGCATTTCCGTCTGCGGCGGCTGGTTCTCTGGCCTTCTGCTCGACGGTGACATCGAGCGGGAAAAGGATCGCATTCGCGCCCAGATGGATTTCTTCATTGCGGCCAAGGCGCCCTGCATCGTCTACGGCGAAACTGCGCGTTCGATCCAGGGCATTCGCTCCGCACCTCTCGATACCAAACCCAGGCTTTCGGACGAGGAGATGAAGTCCTATGGACGCAAGATGACGGTTTTCGCCGAGTGGTGTGCCGGCCAGGGAATGCCGATCGCTTACCATCACCACATGGCTGCGGCGATCGAGACCGAAGCTGAACTCGACCTGCTCATGGCGAATTCTGGTGAGGCGTTACCGCTGTTGTTCGATGCTGGCCATATGGCTTTTTCCGGCGGCAATGTTTTGCGTGTCATCGACAAACATCATTCCCGCATCAGCCATGTGCATACCAAGGACATCCGCAGCAACGTCATCGACAAGCTTGACCGAAGGCGGGAGAGCTTCCTCGACGCGGTGGTGAAAGGAGCGTTCACCGTTCCGGGAGACGGCTCGCTCGACTTTGCCGCGATTATCGCCCACCTCTCGTCCTACGGCTACGAGGGGTGGTTCGTGGTCGAGGCAGAGCAGGATCCGAAGATTAGCCCGCCGCTCGCCATGGCCAAGAAAGGCCACGTGGAACTGATGCGCTTGATGGCGCTCGCTGGATACGAGGTCGTGCAATGAACCGCACGGATCGGGTGTCGCCGTACCCGAGGAAGCGCTCGGGTCTCGCGCTGCCCCGGCGGGGTCATCCTTGCGCGAAGTCGCGAGGGAAGATGAAATGAGCATTGGGATAGGAGTCATCGGCACAGGTGTAATGGGCGCCGAGCATGCTCGGATACTCCGACACGAGACCCCCGGTGCTCATCTTGCCGGGATTTTTGACGCCGACGCGGCTCGGGCGCAGGCCGTGGCCTCTGGAGCAACCGTCTTTTCGGATCCTCAATCGCTAATCGCATCGGATCAGATCGACGCTATAGTGATTGCATCTCCCGATGCCACACACGCGGCGCTAACACTTGCCTGCATTAGGGCGGGGAAGCCTGTTCTCTGCGAAAAGCCCTTGGCGTCTTCGGCAGCGGATGCCCTGGACGTGGTGCAGGCCGAAGTCACATTGGGTTGCAGACTCATCCAGGTCGGATACATGCGCCGGTTTGACCCCGGCTATCGGGAGATCAAGCGCGTCAAAGGTACCGGTGAACTGGGCGGATCCGTGTTGTTGCACAACGTGCACCGAAACGTTCGCGCGCCGGAGTGGTTCAATGGTTCGATGGCCATCACGAATTCGTTCGTCCACGAGATCGACATCAGCCGTTGGCTTTTGGGGTCGGAGATGGTTTCTGTGCACGTGGAGGCGGGGCCTGGCGGCGAACCGCTCATGATCACGATGAAAACCGACAAGGATGAGATCGTTTCGACCGAGGTGTTCGTGAACGCCAGCTACGGCTATCACGTCCATGTCGAACTGGTCGGGCGGCAAGGCACGGTGGCGCTGGCTCCGGCATCGCTTACGCTCGTGAACAGAGACAGATCCGGTGGTCATTCGTATCCGGACAATTGGGTGCCGCGGTTTGAGGAGGCCTACCGCAGGCAGATGGCTGAATGGGTCAGCGCTGTAAAGACTGGAGTGTCGGTCGGCGCGAGTGCATGGGACGGCTATGTCGCCTCGGCCATCGCAGAGCAAGTCGCTGAGGCGCTTGCCGGAAATGGCGTAGCAACCCTGAAATATGGACCGCGTCCTGCGCTGTACGACTGACAGAAGCGAACGAGGCAGGAGGGAACCGGCCCCGCACGCGAACCAGCGTGAACTCTGGAGGGGAAATGTGATGATCAAGTATGCAGTTGTAGGCGCGGGCTGGATCTCGCAACAAGCTTTTTTACCGGGTGTCGGACAGTCCAAAAACTCAAGGGTTACCGCGATCGTGACCGGCGATCGGGACAAGGCCGCCCGTTTGGCAGATTTCTATGGTGTTGGCCAGATCGTCGACTATGACGGATACGATGCCCTTTTGAGAGGCTCTGACGTCGACGCGGTGTATATTGCTCTGCCCAACCACTTGCATGCGGATTACGCTATTCGCGCGGCTCGAGCCGGCAAGCACGTCCTGGTCGAGAAGCCGCTAGCAACGAGCGAACAAGATGCTCTCGCCATGATCGCTGCAGCACGCGAAGCCGGCGTGTTTCTGATGACCGCGTACAGGCTTCACAACGAACCCGGAACTGTCGCGGCCCTCGAACACATCCGTAACGACGCGATCGGTCGACCGCTCTTCTTTCAATCGGTTTTCAGTTTCCAGGCTGCGGCAGGGAACCACAGACTCAAAGCTGCGAGTTGGGGTGGACCGCTCCAGGACATCGGTGTCTATTGCGTCAATGCAGCTCGTCATATCTTTGCCGAAGAGCCAATCGAGGCCATGGCAATGGTGCATCGACCAAACGATGACCCCCGTTTTCGCGAGGTGGAAGCGTCGGTCGCGGCCTTGCTGCGTTTTCCGTCGGGCGGTTTGGCGCAATTCGTCGCCAGCTTCGGAGCGGCCGCCGTCGACGCTTATAGGGTGATTGGAACGTTGGGCGATCTCGAACTCGATCCTGGCTTCAGGTTCGAGACTGCAACAAGACTACGCCTGTGCCGCGACGGTGAGGTCCGTGAAACCCAGTTTCCGCAAATCGACCATTTTGGCGCGCAGGTCGAATATTTTTCAGATTGCATCAAGGCCGGAACGCCTCCCGAGGCTGATGGCGAGGAGGGGTTGGCGGACTTGCGCGCACTGCTCGCAATTGAAACGGCCGCCCTGACCGGACAACCGCAAACCATCACATCCCGTCCACGTGCTCGCCATCCAACGCCCGACATGGTGCGAGTTACCCCTGTAACCGATCGACGGCTGGTTTTCTGACGCGCTACTGCCTATACGGCGCATCGCCGGAAGCGAGGCTGGAAAGGGTGTCGGGCCGATCCACCGCGCGGTGCCAAGAACTAATCGGTTCGAGCTACGTCGCCCGAGGTCGTCGTACGACGTTCGTGCAATTGACCAAAGCGTAAGCCAGTTCGAGTTGTTCTACTGACCAGTAACCGTTGGAATCCGCGGATTGACGTCGTTCTTCTGTAGTCGCGCTGCCAGCGCTATCGTCAAAGCCTGGGCAAGGCACATAGGAGCGGCAAGTGAACGCGAAAACGTGTATTCATGCTCCGGAACCGCGAACAGAACGCGGGCGCTCTTTGCCAGCGGAGACAGCGTGCTGTCCGATATCGCGATGATGGGAATTCGATCGCGCCCGGCTTCCTCCACGACGTTGACGACCTCGTTTGCGTAGAATCGGAACGACACCGCCAGGAGCACGTCTTTCTTGCGGATCGTGCGCGCTATGTGGGTCGCGAGTCCGCCGCTCGCGTCGAGCAATACGCAGCGTTTGCCCAGCATGGTCAATATGTAGCGAAGGAATTCAACTACGGGCGCGGCACGCAGTTGGCCGATCAGAAATACCGAGTCGGCTCTTTCAAGGAGGTTTACCGCTTCCGAGAGCGCTTTTGGGGAAATGTCCGCGAGCATGTCCTGAAGGGAGGCAATATCACGCACGACCAGGTCCCGCAGGAAGCCAACTTCGCTACGATCGGCGCGGGCGCCCAACTCGATTTCCAGAGCTTTGATGCGCGCTTCGAAACCGGGGGCGGCGGTCGACAAGCGCCGTTGAAATAACGCCTGAAGCTCCTTGAAGCCTTCATAGCCAAGCGACTGGGCGAAGCGTACGAAGCTTGAAGCGTGGATGCCGCAGCGATCGGCAATGGCGTTTACCGACAGGACCGCGACATCATTCGGGTTCTGGGTCAGATAAACGGCTATCTTTTGATAGGACTTGCTCATGCCATCGTGGCGATCGTGGATGACACGGATCAATTCCTCATAATCTTCCGGTGTCTTCACGTCCTGCATGAATGTGCTCTCACAATTGGCTTTATCGTGCGCAGATGCCGACATCTGCGCGCTCGTTCGGAAGGTCTTCCTCCCTAAAGTCCGCAGCGCAAGGCATCTGTGTAGGTCAAGATCCAGCAATACAGCCTGGCCGCTCGACGAACGGGCTAAAGACCTCTTACGCGCTCTCGCATCACCATCCCTGGCGGCGGAGCGGAATCGCCGCCAGCGAACAATTATTGACACTTTTGCATATTTGCAATAACTCTTGCAAGCAAATCGAACGTGCGTGGGATGGGAGGAAATGGTGGCGATCAAATTCGCATTGCTCGGGTGCGGGCGCATTGGTGTCTTGCATGCCCGGAATCTTGCGAAGGCGGATGGAGCGCGCCTGGAGACGGTATTCGATCCGAACACAGCTGCCGCCGAAGCGGTCGCCAGAGTGCATGGCTGCGGGGTATCCGTAAGCGTGGAAGATGCGATTGGTAAGGCCGACGCGGTTCTCATTGCGACATCGACTGCCACCCATGCCGATTTGATCGAGCTGGTGGCAAAGGCCGACAAGGCGATTTTGTGTGAGAAGCCGATCGATCTCAGTCTCGATCGGGTGCGAGCGTGCCGCGAGGCGATTGAACACTGCAACGTACCAATTCAGATTGGCTTCAATCGCCGCTTTGATCCCGGGCACCGTGCCGCGCGCGACGCCTGCGCTACGGGCAAAATCGGTAAGCTTGAGCAGGTCGTCATCACGTCGCGCGATCCAGGGCTGCCGCCGCGAAGTTACACCGCCGTCTCGGGCGGTATCTTCCGTGATATGACGATCCATGATTTTGATGTGGCGCGCTTCATGTTGAACGATGAACCGACCGAGGTGTTCGCAACCGGCAGCACGCTTGTTGATCCCACCATTGGATCTGATTTTGGCGACTTCGACTCCATCATGGTGGTCATGCGCACTGCTGATGGAAAGCTGTGCCATATCAACAACTCTCGACGCGCGACCTTCGGCTATGATCAGCGGATCGAGCTGTTTGGCAGCGAGGGGATGGTCATCTCCGACAATAAGAAGGCGCACGAGCTGAAGTGTTACAGCGCGACCACGACTGATGCGGCCGAGCCCTACCTCAACTTCTTTATCGAGCGCTACGCGGAGGCCTACGAAGCCGAGATCGCCGCATTCATTGCCGCCATTCGCGATGGTCGGCCGACCCAGGCGACTTTCGACGACGGTTACCGCGCGCTCATGCTCGCGGAGGCTGCCATCGAATCTGCCAGGACTGGCAAGAAGGTCGAGGTCCGCGATATCGCATGACATTGAACGGGACGTGCTTGCGGGCGTCGAGCCGCACTAGGGTCAAACTACGCAAGGTCGCGTTTCAGGGCGAAACAGATAGGCTGAGAGCGTCCGCACCGATTGTTGGAGAGCTTGCATGACTTCGATGCATGGAAAGATCGCAATTGTCACGGGCGGCACGCAGGGGCTCGGTGCGGCCATCGCTAAACTCTTCACCGAGCGCGGCGCCAAGGGCATCGTAACGTGCGGGCGCGACGAGACGAAGGGACAGGCAAAGGCCGATGCGATTGCCGCAGCCACCGGCGCAGAAGTCGTATTTGTGCGCGCTGACCTCACAAAGATCGAGGACTGCGCCAAAGTCGTGGCTGAGGCCGACAGGGTGTTCGGGCGCGTCGACGTCCTGGTGAACGCCGCTGGTGACACAAGCCGCGGCACGATCGTCGATACAAGCCCCGAACTGTTTGACAAGATCTTCGCCGTCAACACGCGTGCACCCTTTTTCTTGATGCAGCACACGATCAAGCTCATGCGCCGCGACAAAGTGCAGGGCACGATCGTCAACGTCTCTTCAATGTCGGCGATGGGTGGCCAATCCTTCATTGCCGCTTATTGCGCATCGAAAGGCGCGCTCGACACGCTGACGCGAAATACGGCCCATGCGCTGCTCCGCAACCGCATCCGCGTGAATGGTCTCAATATTGGCTGGATGGCCTCGGAAGGCGAATTCAACACGCAGCAGGTCTACCATGGCCGCTCTGCGGAGTGGCTCGAGGAGGTCGCCGGGCGACAGCCCTTCGGCCGATTGCTCGATCCCATCGAGGTTGCGCGGGCCGTTGCGTTCCTGTCCTGCGATGAGTCGGGAATGATGACGGGAGCCACGATCAACTTCGATCAAAGTATCTGGGGCGCCTACGATACATCACCGCACCCGGAAGCGCCGCTTTGAGCAATTCCGCCATGGCTTGTCCCCGTAAGGGGCGGGCGCGGCTACGGCGTCGCGTGGAGCAAGCAGGACGTCGTCTCTCACACCTCCGATTTCCACGCTTTCGGGTCGAGCCGTAATGATTGTCCATGCGAGGGCGCCGTCCACCACATGAAATAGACGTTGCGAGATTGCTGCTTGTGCAATATTAATTGCGTAGATCGGGGAGGTGAAGCGGCCGGATAGAGCTGCCACCGCACGATGGAGGGAACGCGTGGCTTTACTTGATGTGCGAAGCATCTCGAAGAGCTTCGGTGCCATTCGGGCACTGCACGACGTCAGCTTTTCGGTCGATGCAGGGGAGGTGGTCGGCCTGATGGGCGACAACGGCGCCGGCAAATCGACCATGGTGAAACTCATTGCCGGAAACTTCCCGCCTACGGAGGGCGCCATTGTCGTTGACGGCAAGGCATGCCATTTTCACAGGCCGATCGAGGCCCGGGCGGAAGGTATTGAGGTTGTCTATCAGGAGCTCGCGCTAGCCGACAATCTGACGGCCACGGAGAACGTTTTCCTCGGACGCGAAATCAAGAAAGGGTTCTGGCCGCTCCGCATCCTCGACAAGCAGTCCATGATCAGGCGTGCTGGCGAACTCTTTGACGAGCTCAAATCGGAAACGCGGCCCCGCGATCTCGTGAAGAAGATGTCGGGAGGGCAGCGGCAGGCTGTTGCGATAGCCCGGGCGCGGTTGTCCAATGCCAAGCTCGTCCTGATGGATGAGCCGACAGCGGCCATTTCCGTGCGACAGGTTGCCGAGGTGCTTGAACTGATCCGTCGGCTGAAATCTCGCGGAGTATCGGTGATGCTGATCAGTCACCGCATGCCCGACGTGTTTACTGTCTGCGATCGTATCATTGTGCTCCGGCGTGGCTCGAAGGTGGCCGACAAGGAAACCGCGACGACCTCGCCCGAGCAGATCACCGGCCTGATTACGGGGGCGATCCGTGAAGCCTAGTTCTGCCAAAGCGATAGAAGAAACACACGCCGCAATCAGCGATATCGTCAACATCCGCGAGCAGGGCGCCCTCCACCGCTTTATGACCAGTCAGGCATTCTGGGTGGCGGCTGCGCTCTTTGCTCTGGTGGTCTTCATGACCTGGTTGGAGCCGACCTTCGGCACCGCGGACAACGTGACGAACATCACGCGCAACTTCGCTCCGCTTGCGATCATGAGCCTCGGCATGACTGTGGTCATCATCACGGGAGGGATTGATCTGTCAGTCGGCTCGGTAATGGGGCTCGTTGCCATTGTCAGCGGACTGCTGCTGACCTGGCAGTATTCCTGGTACGTCGCCTTCGCGGCGGGGCTTTTGGCGGGACTAGCCTGCGGAGCCTTCAACGGCTTCTTCGTGGCCTATGTTGGCATGCCGTCCTTCGTCGTGACGCTCGGTATGCTGTCGATCGCGCGCTCGCTTGCCGTGGTGCTTTCCGGCAACCAGATGCTGTACAAGTTCGGTCCGGACGCGCCGATCGTCAGGGCAATTGGCCAGGCGAAATGGCCCCTGCATGCGCCGGCCGGCTGGGCCCCACACTGGATGCCAGAACTTTCTTCGCATTTTTGGGTGATGGTGATCCTTGCTCTGATCCTCGGCGCCGTCTTCGTCTTTACCGCGTGGGCCCGTCATCTCTATGCGATCGGCTCCAACGAGAGCGCTGCGCGCCTGACCGGCGTGTCAGTCGACTGGATCAAATTCCAGGCGTACGTGTTTTCGTCTTTCACGGCCTCGATCGCCTCGTTGCTGCTCCTCGGTTACAGCGGTTCGGCTATTAACGCGATGGGGACTGGCTACGAGCTTCGAGTCATCGCCGGCACCGTCATTGGCGGTGCCAACCTGATGGGTGGCTACGGAACTGCATTCGGTGCCGTGATAGGCTCGGCCTTCCTCGAGGTGATCCGCAACGCGCTTCTGATGGCCGGCATCGACTCGAACTGGCAGGGCGCTTTCGTTGGCATGTTCATCGTCATTGCCGTGCTTCTCGGCATGCAGACGAGCGGAACGTCGCTTGTTGCTACGATCCGCGAGTGGGTTGCCTGGAAGCGTAGTTAGAAATCCGATGGTAATAAGGTCGGAGACTTGGAATCAACAAAGAGGGAGGAGAAACGTGCATAAACATCTATTGATGGCCGCCGTGGCGTTTTCTGCGCTCATGGGAGGACAGGCCTACGCGCAGCAGAAGTTTACCTTTGCGCTCGTTCCCAAGAACATGAACAATCCGTTCTTCGATCAGGCGCGGGACGGCTGCAAGAAGGCGGAAACCGAGTCCAAGGGTGCCTTCCAATGCATGTATATCGGCCCCGGCGAGCATGGCGGCGGCGAGGAGCAGGTGCAGATCGTGCAGGACCTCGTCGCAAAGAAGGTGGACGGCATTGCCGTGTCCCCGTCCAACGCGGCTGCGATGGCGGTTGCGCTGCAGGCCGCCAAGAGTGCTGGCATTCCTGTGCTGACATGGGACTCGGATCTGCTACCCGAGAACAAGGACCTGCGCCTTGCCTATATCGGCACCCATAACTATGAGATCGGCGTCAACATCGCCAAGATCGTGCAGACCATCAAGCCGAAAGGCGGCACGATCTGCATCCAGTCCGGCGGCGCGGCAGCAGCCAATCACAACGAGCGCATGAAGGGCATCCGTGACACGCTGGCCGGCAAGGAGTCTGCCCAATCGCCCGGAGAACGATTGACCGGACAGAATGGCTGGAAGGAGATCGACGGGTGTCCGCTCTATACCAACGACGATTTCCCGCTGTCCGTGCAGCAATTCCAGGACACCATGGCAAAGAACCCGAGCCTGGACGCGTTCACGCCGACGGGCGGCTTCCCGCAATTCGTGCCGGACGCTAACCGCGCCGCGGTCGCGCCCTTCAAGGCCAAGATCGCCAACAAGGACTTGGCTTTGGTGGTCGCTGACACGCTGCCGGTTCAGATCGACCAGATGAAGGAGGGCCTGTCGCTCGGCCAGGTCGGACAGCGTCCGTTCGAGATGGGGTACAAGACCATGTTCGCGCTGAAGGACGTCAAGGAAGGCAAGGCTCCGCCTAAAGATCCGACCTATACCGGCCTCGACGTCTGCACAGCCAAGACCGTCGATACCTGCATCGCCAAGTAGTTCGTGCGTGACGGCAGCGGGCCAGAGAGCCTAGCCCGCTGCCCTTTCACAACGATGCGGCCGCGAGCCGTTTGGCCGTACCTGATCTTCTGACCATTCTTGGCGAGCTCTCGAACAACGCGAGCCGTTCAGCAAATGGTTGGAAGTAGTCGCCGAACCTCTTCCAGCAATTCGGGAACAGCGCTGTCGTCGTTCGACAGATACTTTAGCAGGGCATTCTGAAACAGCCCGTCGAACAGCGCATAGAGCACACCGGCAGAGACCGCTGGACGCTTGCCGCCGAGTTCCGCATACCGCGAGGCGATCCGCCAGATCATGTTTTCGAGGCTCTTGTCGATTTCGACGACGTCCTTGCGGAAGGCGTCCTCGAATAGAGCCTGGGCACGTAGATCGTACCAGAGGCGGTGCATGCGCGCCTCCTTGCGGAGGGTTTCGGCGAGCTTGGCAAGGAAGCCCTCCATGAGCTCCTCGCGAGTTTGCGCACTGGCGGTGACCTGATCGTAGCGGGTCACGCACTTGGCCTTGTAGTGGCTGACGCAGCAGCAGATCAGATCGGTCTTGTCACGGAAGTAGTAATGAAAGACCCCATGCGTAAACGCTGAATTCTGCGCGATTTCACGCAAGGAGGTACGTGCGTAGCCGAGTTCGCCCAGCGTCTCGAGCGCGGCTTCGGCGAGTTCGAGCCGGCGCGCATTGAACTTCTCCTCCTTGAGCGCCTCGGTCGCGTCCAAAACGCGCTTCCTTGCACTCGCCACCTGCTGCGCCATCGACGTCCGGTCCTCGTCCTGCTCTGCAGTCGGGGAGGCGAAGATGACTCGCCTCCGTCCAACATGGTCAGTTTACCTGCATCAAGAATTTTGACAATCGTCAAGCCACGCCTTGACAAGTGTAAAGGAATAACTGCACACTTGTAAAAATTATTTTTGACGATCGTCAAGAAAAGCAAAAAGCGACTTGGTGGAGGATAATCGAGCGGAAGCCCGTCTCGTTGATCGTCTGCTACTGCCCGCGAGCCGACGCGCGTGAGAGCGTCGCACCGAGAAAGCCCGCGATCGCCGCCCTGAATCAAAATAAGCAACGGAGGAGACGTCATGAGTGGGAAGACACTTGCTGGCAAAAAGGCCCTGGTGACCGGAGGCGCGCGGGGGATCGGCGCGGCGATTGCACAAGGCCTGGCAAATGCGGGCGCGGCCATCATGATCGCCGATATCCTCGAGGATGTCGGCAAGGACACTGCTGGGACGATCGCGAAATCGGGTGCGAAGACTGGATTTGTGAAGCTCGACGTCACCGACGATCAGCAATGGGAAAGGGCGGTGGCAACGACCGTTTCCGCGCTCGGCGGCTACGACATCCTCATCAACAATGCCGGGATCGAGATCACGTCGCTTGTCATCGATGTACGGGCCGAAGATCTGCGCCGCATGTGCGACGTGAACATCGTCGGGGTCGGGCTCGGTATGAAGCACGCGTTCCGCGCGATGCGTCCCGGCGGCGCAGCCGGGGCAGGCGGCGCGATCGTCAACATTGCCTCCGTCGCAGCCACCATCGCGTTTCCGGCCATCGCCGGGTACTCGGGGACCAAGTCTGCAGTCGATCGCATGACGCGGGTCGCGGCCATGGAGGCCGGCAAGCTTGGCTACGGCGTCAGAGTCAACTGCCTCTATCCGGGCCTGGTGGCGACCGACATGGGCATGAAGCTCGCCGGCGACATCGTGAAGGTCGGGCTCGCGCCGGATCCCAATGCCGCCGTCGCGTCAGTCGTCGAGCAGACCCCGCTCGGCCGGCTCGCGGAGGTCGGCGATATCGCTGACGCGGCTGTGTTCCTCTGCTCCAACGAGGCCCGCTTCATCACGGGAGCCGGGCTGCCGGTCGACGGCGGCATGGGCATGTAGTGCCGCTCGCTTCGTCCTGACCGACGTCGCCGGGGAGGCGCAATCGCCCTTCGGTACGAAGATGCTTGGCCAGGTCGCGGCCGGCTGAACTGCGATCCAAATCAAAACTCAAAATCATCTGGAGGATTCAACATGAGTGAGAAGCGCCCCGTCGTCGTCTATGGCGTGTCCGGCTACACCGGCCGGCTGGTCTGCGAATATCTGCGGGAATACAACATTCCCTTCATCGCCGCCGGCCGCGATGCCGCAAAGGTCAAGGCAGTGGTCGAGAAGATCCCCGGCATCGAGACCGCCGACTACGAAGTCGTCGGCGTCGAGCACAACGTCGAAGCGCTGACCAAGCTGTTCAGGGGCGCGAAGGTGGTGAGCAACATGGTCGGCCCGTTCATCAAATACGGCAATGAAGTCGTCGAGGCCTGCCTCAATGCAGGCTGCCACTACAGCGACACGACCGGCGAACAGGACTGGGTACTGAAGTGTCAGGAGACCTGGGGCGATAAATTCGCGGCAAGAAACCTGCTGCTCGCACCGAACATCGCGCAGATGTATACGACCGGCGAAATCGCCGCCAACATCTGTCTCGAACACCCCGGCCTCGACACGCTGGACATCCTCGTGTTCTGGAAGGGCCTCCCGACCTACGCCTCAACCCAGACGATCTTCACGATCCTGAAGGCGAACTGGTACTATCTCGAACAAAACAAGTTTGTCGAATGGGATGTCACCGCTCGGGCCGACGTCGTGGTGCCGGGTCAGCACGAAACCGCCATTGCGGTGCCGTGGGGCGGTACCGCGCATCCCGTTTGGTTCAAGAACGATCCGCGCGTCTCGAACTGCCGCGTGCTCGGCGGCGTGCTCGCGCGCCCCGTCATGGAGGGGGTGGTTCAGACCACCCAAATGGTCAAAGAGAAAATCAAACCGCTGCCGCCCGATCAGCAGGAGAGGGCTCTCGCAGACATCGCCGCGACCATTCAGGCGGCCATGCCGCCCCGAGAGAATCCACGCATCAACACCTCAATCGACTCCGTGTACGCCTCTGGCCCGCTTGGCCGCGCACACTGTGTTATCCACGGCAACTGCAACTACAAGCAGACCGGAATGTTGCAGGCCTATGCGGCGTTCTCACTGCTGCAGACTCCGCCGAAAAAGGTCGGCTTCGCGTCGGGTTGCCAGGCGTTCGGACATCGCGAATTGCTCGGCCAGCTGCGTAGCTTCGGCCTGGTGATGAACCCGATCCTGACTATCCATAATTGATGGTCCGGCCGGCGCGGCCTTGTCCGCGCCGGCCTCTCGTTCGCGCGGAGGCGGCCATGCGGCTGATCGACTATCTCGACAAGGGTGCCTCGCTGGGCGCGGACGCGCCATGCCTGACCATGGACGGTCGCGACCTGAGCTACGCAGACGTGCAGCGGTTGAGTTACCGGATCGCCCGCGGCCTTGTGCGCGCCGGTATCGCCGCCGGCGACAAGGTCGCGATCCTGTCGGGCAACGATCCGGTCGCGTTTGCGTGCGTGTTCGGCATTTCGCGCGCGGGCGCGGTCTGGTGTCCAGTCAATCCGCGCAACGAGGCGGCGGAGAACAAGCTCATCCTCGACGACTTCGACTGCAGCCTACTGTTGTTTCATTCCAGTTTCGCCGGGATGGTGGAGAAGATCCGCCCCAATCTGCCGAAGCTGCGGGTGATAGTGTGCCTCGACGCTGTATTGCCGTTCGCCCAATCGTTCGAGGCCTGGCTGTCCGATGACGCCGGATATTTTCAGCGCGCCCCGGTCGACGACCTCGTCATGTTGCCGGGCACCGGCGGCACCACCGGCAAGCCCAAGGGAGTGATGTTGTCGGGGCGGAACATCGAGACGATGACGGCGCTCACATTGATGAGCTATCCGTTCAAGGGGCGTCCGACCTACCTCGCCCTGGCGCCGTTGACGCATGCCGCGGGTGTGTTGTGCTTTCCCGTGATGGCGCTCGGCGGGCGGATCGTCATCATGCATCACCCCGATATTGGCGAATTCCTCGCCCTGATCGAGAGCCATCGCGTCACGCACACGTTTTTGCCGCCGACGGTGATATACATGCTGCTCGATCATCCGCAGCTCGACAGCGCGGAACTTGGCTCGCTGCAGTGCTTCTGGTACGGCGCGGCGCCGATCTCGGCCTCACGGCTGGCGGAAGCGCTGCAGCGCATCGGGCCGATGGCGCAGCTGTTCGGGCAGACCGAAGCACCGATGATGATCTCGACCATGGCGCCGGATGAGCATTTCAAGGCCGACGGTTCGATCGCCACCGAGCGGCTGTCGTCCGCGGGCCGTGTGAGCCCGCTCGTCCAGGTCGGCATCATGGATGGCGACGGCAATCTCCTGCCGAGCGGGCAACGCGGCGAGATCGTGGTGCGGGGTTCGCTGGTGATGGGCGGTACTACAAGAACCCCGAGGCCACCGCGGAAGCCTCGCTCCATGGCTGGCATCACACTGGCGACGTCGGCTACCTCGATGCCGACAACTTCCTCTATATTGTCGATCGCGCCAAGGACATGATAATCACCGGCGGCTTCAACGTCTATTCCGTCGAGGTCGAAAACGCGCTGCGGGCGATCGAGAGTATCCAGGACTGTGCCGTCGTAGGTCTACCCGATTCCAAGTGGGGCGAGCGCGTGGTTGCGGTAGTTCAGCCGAGACCTGGCCAAAGCGTCGATGCTGCCGCCGTTACCGCCTTCGTCAAGGCTCGCATCGGCAGCGTCAAGACGCCGAAGCAGATCGAGGTCTGGAGCGACCTGCCACGTTCCAAGGTTGGCAAGGTGTTGAAGGCCGATGTGCGCGCCAGGCTGCTGCAAGGCCCGGGGTGAGCTGCGCTCACTCAAACGTGCCGACACTTGCATGTAAACCCGCGCTTTTGGTGCCACGAATTTGGTGGTGTGCAATTTCGTGCTTCCATTTGACTGTTTCTCCGGGATATATCGTCGCCGGAGAGCACGACAATGTTTCGAAGGCGGAAGAAAAGCTCGCGCGCGCGTGATGCGCAGCCTGTGCTGCAACCAACCGACCGGGACGATCGTTCCGGCAAGGACATCCAGGCGGGCATCGCTCAATTGAGAAACGTGCCGCGGGAGAAGCTCGCCGATGCGGTGTTTATGCTCTCGATGGCGGCAAAGCGACAAAGTGGGCTGATACGACAATCGATCAATGAACGCGCGAAAGCCGATTTCGATTTTGATCCGCCATCGAGTGGAGATCTGGCTGGCTACCTTGCAGAGGACACGGTTTCCACGTTGCGCCATCACCTAGCGGATGCGCCGACTCTCTTGGATCTCCTTTCTGATCGATCGCCTGCCGTTCACTTCACCGTCAATCAGAGAGGCGCCGTTTCAATGCTTGCTGCGTTGATCCGGGAGCAGCGCCTGGACGGCATTTTGGAGGGGCTCCGGCTTGCTGGCCTTCTGAACGAGTCCTCCAAAGATCGTCATGCAGGATTCGGTTCGTAAGGTCGGACAAAGCTGAGGGAACCTCTGCAAGAGATGGCATCGATCGAAAATTCGTGGCCATTAGCCTAAGCTGACTGCGAATCAACGACGGGATCAAAGTGGGTCGTTCCAGTAAAACGCGTGTTGCGGACCGCGCAAAGAAGCAAAAAAATCCTGCGCCGCGGACTGCGATCTCTTCTTCGTCCCCGCTCGGCATGTTGGCGCTCCATCTGCTGGCGCAATGGAGGAAATCCGCGCGCAATGGTCTTGTCTTTCTCGCCGAGAACGAGAACAGGGCCGAGCGGCTGGGTGCCATTATTCATGCACTCGATCCCTCGTGCGACGCGCTTGTTTTTCCGCGGCAGAATACGTTGCCGTTCGACCAGTTGGAGCCGTCGCATGAGATCGCAGGCAGACGCAGTTCGGTCTTAAGGCGCCTTGCGAAGCCCGAGAAGCCGATCCTGCTGGTGTCCACGGCGGAGGCCGTGATGGAGCGCCTGCCGATGCCGGCGAGTTGGTCCCGCCTGATTGAGCGTCTGAAAGTGGGTGCCGCTTTTTCCGAACAGCACCTTAAGTCGCGGCTTGAGGCACTCGGCTACGATCTCGATGACGAGGCGGACTACCCAGGCGGCGCGCTGTTTCACGGGAAGACATTCGAGATCTTTCCCGCCGGGGCACTTGGTCCATTTCGGGTGGAGCATTCCGGCCATGTCATACGTCGGATTTCGGCGTTCAATCCGGCAGAGCAAGAGGTTCTATTCGACGCGAAAGAGCTCATCATCGATCCCATGTCGGAGCGCCTTACATACGGGAGTAAGCGCAGCAAACGCTCCAATCTGTTCGATTATTGCGGGCGAGCCAGGTGGATTGCGGATGCTAAGGTTCCAGCGCACGCCGACGGCTGGTTGAGCACGATCGAGGAGGCGGCCTGTCGCGCGGACCGGGAGCGCGAATACCTTGGGAGGCGCGACTGGAAGCCGGCGACCAGGCGTATGCATGTGCTGCCCCCAAAGGCACCCTTCACTTCCACGCCGGACTTTTCGAAGCTGGCCTCGCCAAGGAAAGCGCTGCGAACATTCGTCGACGAAACGCGACGCGCTGGTTCGCGGCTCATGTTTGTTGCAGCGCTGGGAGAAGACCTGCGCATCATGGAGCGGATGAGCGGGGTCAAAGCCGAGCGCTTTTCTGGCTGGAGCGAGGCTGCGGTCGGATCCAATCGCGCAGCGGCGCTATTGGCCGACTTCGATACTGGATTTGTCGAATCTGGCCGGAAACCTCTTGTCGTCGTGACGGCAGCCGACGTGCTTGGCAGCCGGGCCCATCATCCACAACCCATGGCCAGAGCGTGGAATGCTGCCTTCGACCATGCTGATGTGCCGGAGGTGGGCTCAGTCGTGGTTCATCTGCAGCGAGGACTGGCTTTGCTCGAGGGGTTGCAGACGGTAGCAACTGGGGGTGTATCGTCGCGTGAGATGATCAGGCTCGCATTTGCAGGAGATGATGCCGCTCTCGTTCCGCCAGCCGACCTGTCCCTGATCTGGCCCTACGCGTCGGAACTCGGGGAGTTGACTCTGGACAAAGCCGACGGAAGCACATGGTGGGCGCGGCGCACCGAGGCGGAGCGCGAGCTTCAGCTTGCCGGCAAGCAGCTTGCGAAGCACATCAGCCAGCGACGTCGCCGGCGGGCCGCGAAACTCGTGCCGCCGGGTTCGATTTACGAGAGGTTTGTTGCGCGTTTTCCCTATTTTACGACGGTAGATCAGTCCAAGGCCATCCGGGACGTGCTGGATGATCTTGCCTCAGGTCACCCTATGGATCGAGTGATTTGCGGTGACGTCGGATTCGGCAAGACCGAGGTGGCTTTGCGTGCGGCGGCTGCAGTCGTGCTGTCCGGGAAGCAAGTGGCGGTGGCTGTACCGACGACCGTCTTGGCAAGACAGCATGTCGCGACCTTCCGCAAGCGTTTCGCTCCGTTCGGTATCGAGGTCGGAAGCCTGTCGCGAGGTGCCTCGACGTCCGAGGCAAGGGCAGCGAAGGAAGATCTCAAGAGCGGAAGACTGAAAATCGTTGTCGGAACGCAAGCTCTCACCTCGAAGGACGTGAAGTTCGCCGAGCTTGGCTTGGTTATTATCGATGAGGAACAGCATTTTGGCGCAGCGGAAAAGGCGAAGCTTTCAGCGCTGACCAAGGGCATCCATACCCTTTGGATGAGCGCCACGCCAATACCACGGACGCTCGCGGCAGGCTTGGCAGGCTTCAGAGATCTCAGCGTTATCGCCTCTCCGCCCGTTCATCGACTTCCGGTCGTCACGAAGATCGCTCCGCTTTCCGACGCTGCAATTGTCGCGGCGCTGTTGCGCGAACAGAGGCGCCATGGACAAAGCTTCTTGATTTGTCCGCGTATCCAGGATCTGGATCCGATGCTGGCGCGGGTACATTCGATGGCTCCGGATCTCCGCATAGTCTGCCTTCATGGCAAGCTATCCGCCGACCAAATGGACGACCGGATGATGAGCTTCGTCGAGGGCGCTGCGGACGTTTTGTTGGCGACCAACATCGTCGAAAGCGGTCTCGATATCCCGCGGGCCAACACGATCGTGGTCTGCTGGCCCGAAAGGTTCGGTCTGGCGCAACTCCATCAGCTCAGAGGAAGGGTTGGGCGCAGCGGGATACGCGCGTTTGCGCATTTGCTGACCGATACAGTCGCGGAGCGATCCGAGAAGCGACTGGCTGTTCTCGAGGAGTTCAGCAGACCCGGAGCGGGCTTTGCAATCAGCGCTCGCGATCTCGACCTGAGAGGAGCGGGGGATCTGCTTTCGGAGCGGCAGTCGGGCCATTTGCAGGTGTTCGGACCGGTGCTCTACAGCCACCTTCTCAAATTAGCCTCGGAGAAAGCAGATGACAGGGCTGCCGATCTGTGGGTGCCTGACCTAAATCTTCCCGTCGTCGACATGTTGCCGCCGGGCTACATACAGTCGGAGGCGGTCCGTCTGGAAATCTACGCTCGTGCCGCAAGGTGCCGAAGTGAGGACGAACTGGAAGATCTGAAGGAGGAAACCCTACGTCGCTTCGGCAAACTGCCATCGGCAGCCCGCGATTTCTTTGCCGCTGCAAAGCTCAGGATCGACTGCAGGCGACGGGGTATCGTAAGACTGGACGTGGGACCGGAGGCGGTAGCCGCGACTTTCCTGCCGGGACGACTCCGGAAGTCCAGGGCGCGATCGCTGCAACGCGACGGGGATCGGGTTGTCTACGCAAGCAAGGATCACGAGGGGGCGTTGAGAAAGGTCGAAGAGTTTCTCGACGCTCTGGATGAGTGATCGCGGCGTCGGGCAGGCCGCCGCGAGGCGCGCACGGACCGCGAGCCTGTTGCTATGATCGATTCCTATGCGTTACCCCGGGGAGTCTTGTGAGGGCGCACCAGATTGTCCGACCATGTCGCGGCAATGTGGGGAAGAGTCAGGTCGCACTTCCGATCGAGCAGAAGCTCGAGGACGCGCGGCGGCGTCAAGGGAAGCTCTTGGACACGCTTTCCTGTGGCGTTTGCAACGGCGCATGCGACGGCCGCTCCGACGTTGAGAATTGGCACCTCGCCAGCACCTTTGGTCCCGAGCGGTCCCATCGACGGCGCGCCCTCGTACAGACTGATCTCGACCGGCACGACATCGAGCGCCAGCGGCACGCGATAGGTTTCGAAGCCCCTTTGGCAGACTCGACCGTTACTGCCGATGGTTACTTCTTCGTGCAGGGCATAGCCCAGTCCCTGTACGACACCGCCTTGGATCTGGCCGTGGATCGCGCGCGGATTAAGTGCGCGGCCGACGTCCTGAACCACACGATAGTTAAGGATATCGACATGCCCGGTTTCCGGATCGACAGCGACCTCGCAATCGTGGACAGCGAAGACGGGGATGTCGATCGCGTCGATGAAATGACCGGCGACGCATCCGGGCATCGCCGGCACGCCGGCGCCGGTGAAAGCACCTGTGCCGGAGACCGGGCCGCACAGCGCCTGGGCTCGCATCGCAACCTCGGTCACGGTGCGGCCCGAGCCGGGCGCGCCGGCGATCTCGATCCGCCCCTCGCGCATCACAAGGTCTTCGGGCGCGGCCTCCATCATGTCGGAGGCGACCTTCAATAGCTTTGTGCGCACCTCCTGTGCCGCCGACAGGCTCGCTGCGCCGAGCGAGACTGTGGTGCGGCCGCCGCCGACGCCGACATCGTAACCGGCGGCGTCCGTATCGGCGGCACGCACGATGACGCTCTCTGGCGCAATGCCGAGTGTGCTCGCGACGATCTGCGGCAGGCTTTGCATCATCGAGCCGGATCCGATCTCGACGCCTGAAGTGACGAGTGTCGCCGTGCCATCGGCATTCATATTCACGGTCGCTGCTGACGGGCCGACGAAGACGAACCAGGTGCCGACGGTGGTCGCACGCCCGTAGAGGCGGCCGTCGATGCGCCTGGGCGGTGGCGCAATGGCATCGCGCAGTGTGTCCATCCGGTCGAGCATCGCGCCGAGCACGTCGGCTTCGAACACCTGGCCGGTGGCGCCGATGTCCTTGTCGCCGAGCACGTTGCGGCGACGAAAGAGCAGCGGATCCATGCCGATCCTGGCGGCGATCTCGTCGGTATGCCGCTCCAACGCGAAGGTATTGTAGACGCCGTTGCAGCAACGGAAGGCACCATTCGGTGCGGTGTTGGTGTAGACCGCGCGCGAAACCAGCCGCACCGCGCCGAGCCGGTAGTTTCCGCCGAGCGTATGTGCTGTCATGGTTGTCAGGAAAATCTGCTCGCCGCCATAGGCGCCGCAGTCCATCAGCACAACCGCCTCGCGGCCGACGATCTCTCCTTCGCGCGTTACCGCCGATCGAATCCGGATATCAGCATTTTCGCGAAACAGGCAGGTGAGCATTTCCTCTTCGCGCGAATTGACGAGCCGAACCGGCCGGCCGCTGGCGCGGGCGAGGAGGGCGGCAACGGGTTCGATCGCGAGATCGAACTTGAGGCCGAAGCCTCCGCCGACAGGAGGCACCGTGACGCGGACCTGCGATGCCGGCACGCCCAGAAGGCGCGCGGTGGCGTTGCGGATGCCCCACGGGACCTGCGTCGATGTCTCGATGTGAAACCGCCCGTCCTCGTAGCTCGTGACCACCGCGCGCGGCTCGAATGCGACGTGGTTCTGGCGACCGACCCGGAACGAGCTTTCGACGATCTCGACGTCGGGCCGGGCAAAGGCGGCATCGACATTGCCACGGACGACGGTTGCCTCCCAGGCGACGTTGCCTTCACGCGCACCGCCTTCAAACAGGACCTCATAGTCGCGCCAGTTGGAATGGACCAGCGGCGCGTCGGGCGCCAGCGCGTCCGCCATCGTGAGCGCAGCGGGCAGGGGCTCGATCTCCACCTCGATCGCCGCGAGCGCCGCTTGCGCCTGCGCCAATGTGATGGCTGCAACCGCAGCCAGCGGTTCGCCATCATAGCGGATGACGTCGCGCGCGAAGAGCGGATGATCGGCGACACCGATTCCCATCATGCCGGGTGCGTCTGCGGCCGTCACGATCGCACGCACGCCGGGCATGTGGGCGGCTCTGGAGGTGTCGAGACGGACGATCCGTCCCGAAGGCATGCTGGCCCGGAGCACCGCGGCGTGCAGCATGCCCGGCAGGTAGCGATCGACGGTATAGCGGGTGCGCCCGCGCAGCTTGTCGGCAGCATCGCGTCGGCGGAAGTCCATGGTCGCGGAAACATCGGACATGTCAGAGTCTCCCGATCATTACTTGGTCAGTGCGAGCAGCGTCGCATCAATAATGCGTTCGTAGCCGGTGCAGCGGCAGATGTTACCGGTCAGCGCCGCACGAATATCCTCGCGCGTGGCGTCGGGTCTGGTCGTCAAGAGATGCGTCAGGCTGACCACCATGCCGGGAAAGCACATGCCGCACTGAACGGCATCGCTGACCTCGAGCGCAGCCTGGATGCGGTTCAACTGGCCGTGAGATGCAAGGCCTTCGATCGTGTGGATCTCGCGGCCATAGGCGAGCGCCGCCGGCGTCAGGCAGGATGGAGTGGGCTTGCCGTCGATGAGTACCATGCAGGCGCCGCAAAAGCCCTCGCGACAGACCGGCTTTGCGCCGGTCAGATGAAGTTCTTCGCGTAGGATATCGACGAGCGGGGTGGCAGGATTGGCGGTCGAGGCGAGCCGGTCGCCGTTGACGGTCAGGCTGATAGCCATGTGCATCCCCAGTGGTTTAGGCGCCAAGCGCGGAAGCCGCCGCGCGACGAACAAGGCCCGGCAACACGCTGACGCGATACCAGGCCGGCGCGTCAACGCCGTCGCGGCCGATGAATTCGTCTGCCAGTTCAGCCGCGGTCCGCGCTGCCCCCTCGGCATCGAGCGGACGTCCAATCAGGGCAGCCTCGAGCCGCTCCCATCGCCGCGCAACCGCTTCGACCGAACCCACCGCTATCCGCGCAGCCTGCACCCGACCCGCGGCATCGACGCTGGCCGCGAGGCTGACGATTGCGACCGGATAATCACCGGCTTTGCGCAAGGGAAGGCGGGCATGAGCAGTCTTGCGCTCGCTGCGGGGCACGACGATTTGTGTGACGAGTCGGCCGGGGGCCAATGTCGATCGGATCTTGAGAAAATGCTCCAGCTTCGTGCGTTCGCGACCGTCCCGGCCTGCGACCTCGATCTCGGCATCGAGGCAGAGCAACGCCGGTACGCAATCGGCTGCGGCGAAGTCTGGCGTTGCAAGATTGCCGCCGATCGTCGCCATCGCGCGGATCGCCGGGTTCGCGGAGCGAGCGGCAGCGGCCGCAAGGACATCGAATTCGGGGAGGTCGGCCAAAGCGGCCGCGAGTGCCGTGTGCGTCACCGCGGCTCCAATCTCGACCGCATCGGTCCCGATCTTGATCCCTCCGAGTTCGGCGATCCGGCCTATCACGACGTAGTGTGCTCGCAACGGTTCGTGCCGGATCGGTGATCTCATAATCCACGTGCCGCCAGCAAAGGCCGCGCCGGCCGCGCCGTATTCATTCAGCGCATCGAGCGCACTAGCAAGCGAAGGCGCGACATAGATTGACGACGCCGCATTGTGCGCCTCGGCCGGGGCGCTTTGCACGGAAGAGCCGGTGATCATTGGCTACGCTCCTGTCTCAGGCGATCCAGCAGCACGCCGATGATGACGATCGCGCCCAGCACGACCATCTGGACATATCCGTCAATGCGGGTGAGGTTCATGCCGTTGGATAGGATTGTGATGAACAACGCGCCGACTACAGCGGTCCCAACCCCGCCGCGTCCGCCTGCCAGGCTCGTTCCGCCGACCACGGCGCCGGCGATCGCTTGCAGCGATAGCGCACCGCCGAGGTTCGGCTCGCCCGATCCGGTCCGCGCCGTCATCATGATGGCGCCGAGCGCGGCAAGGGCCGAGCACAGCACATAAGTCGTAACCAGGATGCGCTTCACCGGCAGGCCGGCCACTGCGGCCGCGCGCGGATTGGTGCCGATGATATAGAGCGATCGCCCGAACACGGTGCACGACAGGACCAGGTGGAGCGCGATTCCGATGGCGATGGTGATGACGATGGCCGCTGGCACGCCGAAGATGCTGCCGCCATAGAAAATTTGCGAGAATAGCTTTGGCACGCCTTGCACGGGCCGACCGGAGGAGAGCGTGGTCGCGATCCCGATCGCGATGTTGTAGCTGCCGAGCGTCGCGACGAAGGGATTGACGCCGAGCAGCGCGATGACCATGCCATTGAAGAGACCGCAGGCGATGCCGAGGCCGAATCCGGCGCCGAGTCCAGCGAATAGCACCACGCTGGTGTCGTGACCTGTCGCCGTGGCACCGGCCATTGCGACCGCGGTGCCGACGCTCACCATCGACACCGTCGGGCCCAGCGCGAGGTCGAAGCCGCGCGTCAGGATGACCACCGTCTGAGCCATCGCGAACAGAGCCAGGTAGCTGGTCTGCTGCGCAATATTGAGCAGGTTGGCTGGCGAGAGCACGCCATGGTCGAACGCGGCGAAGCCGAGCAACAGCGCCACCAGCGCAGCCGGCATCACCATATTCCAGAGCCACCGCCCCGACTGCGGCTTGGCGCGATCTGTGTCCTTGGCCATGACGGACAATTCGAGGTCAGACACGGGCCTTCCTCCGTCGGCTGAGTTCGTCAAGCGCCACGGCTGCCACCATGACGACGCCGAGAAAGACCGGCTGAAGGCGCGAGTCGACGTGCAGGAGGTTAAGCGCGTTGCCGAGAATCGTCAGAAACAGCGCGCTGACGGCGACGATCTCGACCCGGCCGATACCGCCGCGGAGGCTCACGCCGCCGATCACAGCGGCGGCAATCGATTGCAGCATCATCCGATCGCCGCCAAAGCTTGCCTGGCCGGAGCCGACCTGCGCGGTGAGCAGGATACCGGTCAGCGCCGCAAGCACGCTCGAGACAACGTAAGTGCCCACGATGTGGCGCTGGATCGACACGCCCGATACCATGGCCGCGTCCACGTTTCCGCCGATCGCGTAGACGTAACGGCCGAACAGCGTGCGCCGCTGCGCGAACACCATCGCGAGGATCACGATCAGCGCGACATGCACGGCGGTCGGTAGGCCAAACGCCTGCGCGCGCCCAAAGCCCTTCACGAAGATGTCGGGCATGCCGTAAACGGGGATTCCATTCGTAATCATGAGGCCAACGCCGGCAGTTGCCGACATCGTGCCCAGGGTCACCACGAAGCCGGAGACCTTCAGTTTTGCCACGCAGAATCCGTTGATGAGCCCGACCACGAGCCCGCAGCCGAGCCCGGCTGCAACGCCGCTTGCAATGATGAGGGCTGTGCTCTCGGGAAACGCGGCAGCGGTGGTCGCCATTGTCTTGGCGGTCACGACACTCGCGAGTGCGACGACGGCGCCGACGGACAGATCGAAGCCGCCTGCGATGATCACGAGCGCCTGGCCGCAGGCAATGATGGCCAGCAGGGCGCCGTTACGCAGGATATTGAGAATGTTGATGATGCCGTAGAACTGGGGATCGACCGCTGACATGCCGACCACGAGCAGCACCATAAGTGTCGGCAGAAAACCAATCCGGCCGACGATCGATCTGAGGCCGATCGAACTCCTCGGCCCCGCGGTGGCGAGCGCCGTGCTCATGCTACCTCCGCGGTGAGAAGATCGCGGAAGAAGCTCGAAAGCACGTTCTGCTCGTTTTTCGCCTCACCCGTCAATTCCGCGGCGATGCGGCCGTGATGCATTACATAGAGCCGGTTCGAGAGCGCCAGCACCTCCGGCAATTCCGACGAGACCACGATCACCGCGGCGCCGGCCTCAACCAGGCGCTTCATGAATTCGTAGACCTCGAGCTTGGCGCCGACGTCGATGCCGACGCTCGGCTCGTCGAACAGGAACACGGTGAGCTCGCGCGTTAGCGCGCGGCCGAGCATCACCTTCTGGCGGTTGCCACCGGACAACGCGCCGGCGGCGCGCTCGATATTGGGTGGCCTGAGCTGCAACTGCGCCATGATGCCGCCGATGCTGGCGCGCTCCGCGGCCTGCCGCAGCACGCCGAACCGGGCGAAGGCGGGCAGGTCGAGCACCGTCATCGAGGCGTTCTCGCGTATCGGCCGGGACAGCGCGAGCCCTTCGGCGATGCGGTTGGCGGGGAAATAGGCGATGCCGCGCTTCAGGCTGCGCCGTGGGGCAGCGGAGTCATAGGGTGAGCCATCGATCCGGATCACGCCGGATGTCGCCGGCTCGATGCCGTAGATGGCGCGGATCAGCTCCGACTTGCCGCAGCCGACAAGACCGGCGATGCCAGTGATCTCGCCGGCTCGGGCATAGAGGTTCACATCGCGGACACTGCCGTCGGCAAGGCTGAGGTTTTCGACGTCGACCATCACCTTGTCCGGCTTGTGCGCGATGGTCGGGAACAGCAGATCGATCTTCCGGCCGGTCATCAGCTCCACGAGCTCTCCGTCAGTCGATGTCGCAGCATCGAGGGTGCGGATGTGGCGGCCGTCGCGGAGCACGGTGACGCAGTCGGCCAGGGCGCGGATCTCGCGCATGCGGTGCGAGACATAGATCAGCCCGACGTTCTGGCTTTTCAGCCGGGCTATCAGTTCGAACAGGCGTCCGGTCTCGCGCTCGGTGAGGGACGCGGTCGGCTCATCGAGGATCAACAGGCGTACCTTGCCGAGCAGTGCCTTGGCGATCTCGGCCATCTGCTGATGCGCGCGGGAGAGGTCATCGACCCGTCGCGAGGGATCGAGGTCGAACCCAAGCTCGTCGATGAGCGCCCCGGCACGCTTGCGCATCTCGCGGGCACGCAGGACGCTGCCGTTCGTGATCTCCCGGCCCAGAAACAGGTTTTCTTCCACGGTGAGACTTGGAACGAGCGAAAACTCCTGAAACACTGGGCTGATGCCGATCGCGCGCGCCCGTTGCGGCGTAAGATGACGGATCTCTTCACCCTCGAAATGGAAGGTGCCTTCATCGGGCGGAAACGTCCCCGACACCACGTTGATCAGGGTCGATTTGCCGGCGCCGTTCTCGCCGAACAGGACGTGCAGCTCGCCCGCACGGACATCGAGATCGACCCGGTCGAGCGCACGGACGCCCGTGAAATGCTTCGAGATGCCTCGCAATTGAAGCAGAGGCTTGGCCGGCTTCGGGTCGATGTCGACATCCATCTGCTGCTCCGCAGGCGCTGGGATGAGAGGCGGGAGACACATCTCCCGCCTCAGTGATGCGCAGACTTACTTGGCTTTGACCGAGTAGACCGGGGTCCACTTCGCCGGCGCCAGCACGAGATCCATCTGCAGTTTCGGCACGGTCGTCTTGTCGATCACCGCCGCCGCCGGTTGAACGAGGCTCATCACCGGCTTCTTCTCGATCAGACGCACCGCCTGGTCGATCGCGATTGCGCCTTCGCCGACTGGATATTGGGTTGCGAAGGCGAGGATGTCGCCGCGGTTCAGCGCGTCGAGCATGGCTTGGTTTTCATAGGACGAGACGATCTTCAGGTCGCTTCGACCGGCCTCGGCGACGGCGCCGATCGCAGCTTCGGCCGTTGGCGCGGTGCCCCAGATCACGTTCATGCCGGGATAGGCCTGCAGCGCGTCCTGGATGAGCTGGAGCTGCACCGCGACGCCGGAGTCGCCGAATTTCTCGGCCAGAATCTTCGCGTTCGAGTTCTTGGCGATGGCCTTCTTGAAGCCTTCGTTGAACGACTCGGCCCAGCCCGAGCCGGCCGGTCCGGGGAACGTCACGATATTGAGCTTGTCGCCAGGCTTGGTCTGAGCCAGCAGGCCTTCGCCGGTGACCTCACCCATAGCGACGAAGTCGACATAGTTGGCAGCGGGCAGGGCGTTAGGCGGCAGCGGATTGGTGACGCCAACGACCGGAACGCCCTTGGCCTTGGCCTCTTCGAACTTCTTGCTCAGTCCGGCGCCGGAGATGGCGCCTACGATGATCGCATCGGGACCGCTCGCCAGGCAGTCATCGAATTGCGAGAGCTGTTTGGGTAGGTTCTCGTAACCACCAGCTTCGTAGAGGTTCATGTTGACGTTCATCGCCTCCGCTTGCTTCACGATGCCGTAGGCGACGGCGACCCAAAAACTGTCCTTCATGTGGGGAAAGAGCACGCAGAGTTTGTAGGGCTTCTCTGCTTTCGGCAGCGGCGTGTACTCCGCAGGCGTGGGCGTTCCGGATGAGGCGTCGTAAATCTTCATCGGGAACCAGGGCGTGTCCGCCGCAGCCGGTGTCATCGCAGAGGCGGCAAGTGCGAGAGCAGCCAGGCCGAGTGCGGAACGGATCGGCCGAAACCGGTTGGGAGAAAGGCATGTTGTGCTCGTCATAGTGCAATCCTCGGGGTTTGAATGAAAGGTAAGGACCGACGACTTCGGGATCCTCGTTTATTCACGCGCCACGCCGCCCGTGGGCGGCGCGGTTACCGATGGTGATCAGGTCCACATCGCGACCGAGCGTCGTTCGAATACGTCGCGGAACTGGCGTGTCGATTCGGGAAGCAGCGCTCCAGTGCCCCAGTCGAGGATCACCGCGTGCTTGCGGATCACGTCGAATGCATTGATCGCGCCGCTGCGATAGCGCTCCGCCACGACTTCCGGGTCCAGCCGGACATTGGCGACGCGTTCGGCCCGGATCTTTGCGCGCAGAGCGTCGGTCGCGACCTTGTCGATCTCGTAGCTGCAAAGCTCTGCATCGATCGTGTGCACGACGACGCCATAATCCTTGGCCGCGCGTTCGACCGAGACGTAGTCGTCCTTGATGTCCTCGATCACGAGGTGCGGATCGCGTTCGAGCGGATCGCCGAATCCGCCGCCGCCGGCGGTCGGCCGGGAGAAAATATCGCCTTCGCCGATCGGGACGTCAGAGAAGATCGAGCCGAGCCGTTCCTCGGCCTTGCTGCCCGCGCGCTTCAAGGTCAGGCCGTGCGGCATGGAGGGCAGGCCGCCCTCGATGCCCCAGACCACGGCGCGCTCGCGATCGCAGATGTAGGATATGACGGTCTTTTCGGCCTGGAGCATGCGTGACGTCTTCACCACGCCGGCGCCGCCGCGCCATTTGCCGGGGCCGGGGGAGTCTTTCAGGATCTCGCACTCGGTGGTGAGGATCGGATTGGCTCGCTCCTGGCCCTCGACCGGTTGCGACATCAGCCCGGTGCCGAAGCAGGCCGTGGTGACATTGCTACCGTCCTTGCCGTTGCGGCCGCCCCAGCCACCCGGGAGCCAGTCGTAGAACATGAAGATCGGCTTGTCTGAGCTGCGCGCATCGAGGCCACCGGTGAGCAGATATTCGAGATTAAAGGCGCAGGCGAGGGCCCGCTCCGGCATCAGCTTCGACCACATCTCGTAGATCGAGTTCATGATCTTCTCGAAAGGCATAAGGAAGCCGGTGACTGCGATCGGCCATTTGGCATCGACGATCGAGCCCTCGGGCGCAATGATCTCGAAGCAGCGGTAGAAGCCGGAGTTTAACGGCAGGTCCGGGAAGAACGTCTTCATGCCGGCGGCAACGGCGGAGAATGTCGAGCCGAACGCCGAGTTGTAGATCGAGCCGATCGTCGGATGGCTGCCGGTGAAGTCGTAGATGACCCGATCGCCCTTGATTGTCATCTTGATGCGGATCGGGATCATGCCTTCGCCGCCGGCCGGATCTCGGTCGATGAAGTCGACGGTCTCCCACTCACCGTCGGGTAGCGCCGCGATCCGCTGGCGCGCCGAGCGCTCGACATAGTCCTGCACGGCGGCAAGCCCGGTTTCGACGGTATCGCGCCCATATTTATTGACGAGACGCAGGATCTCGCGCCCGCAGACCGCCGTTGCCTCCGCCTGGGCCTGGATGTCGCCGATGATCGAGGCGGGGTCGCGCGTGTTGGAGGCGATGAGATGTGCGACGTCCTTCTTGAGACCATTCCTGTCGAACAGGCGGATCGGCGTGATGCGCAGACCCTCGCGGAACATTTCGCGCGCGGAGACGTCGAACGAGCCGGGCACGCTGCCGCCGACGTCCGACCAGTGTCCGTTGGACTGGCTGAAGGCGATGATCTTGCCGTCGGCGAAGATCGGGCGGATCAAGCGGACGTCGGAAAAGTGCGTGCCCCCGGCATAGGGGTCGTTGATGGCGAAGACGTCGCTCTCATGCATGTCGCCATCGAAATGGCGCATGACGTCCTGGCAGGTGAAGTGCAACGTGCCGACGTGGACGGCGATGTCCTGATTACCCTGGGCTGCACATTCACCTTTGGCGTCGTGCAGCGCGCTCGAGAAGTCGCGGTTGTAGATGACGAAGGAGTAGCATGTCCGCAGCACCTGCTCGCCCATCTGGTCGACGCTGGTGATGAAGGAGTTTTTGAGAACCTCGAAGGTCACGGGGTCGAGCGGGAGATCTCCGGCCATGGTTCACTCCTTCACGCGGATGATGATGTTGAGATACTTGTCGACCTCGGCGCTGGCGCCGGGCGGCACGACGGTGGTCGCATCGACCTGCTCGATGATCGCAGGGCCTTGGAAGGAAAAGCCGCAGGGCAGGTCGTCGCGCTCGTAGATGGGCGTGTCGAGCCCGTTGCCGTCGAACCAGACCCTGCGGCGGCCGATCGGCTCAGGGATCACACCGGTCGGTTCGTGAACGGCAAATTCGGCCTTGGGAACGATGCCGACCGCCTTCAGATTGAGGCGGAAGAAGCTGACCGGTGCGCTGTCACGGCGGAAATTGTATTCGCGCTGATGCTCGGCATGGAAGCTCTGCACGAGATCGGAAATTGCACCGATCGGGTGCGGTGCGTTGACGGCGAGCGAGCGCCACTGGCCGCGATACATCATGTCGATCGAGCGCTGCAGAACGATGTCCTTCTGAGCAACGCCCTCATGGCTGAGTCGCGCGAGAGCGTCCTTCTCCAGCTCCGCGAACTGCGCCTCGATGTCAGCCGCGTCGGCGTCGGCCGCGTCGACCATGCAGCTCTGCGAAAAATCGTGCTGCATGTCGACCAGCAGGCAGCCGAGCGCCGATGTCACGCCGGGATTGGGCGGCACGATCACGACGGGGATCGCGAGCTCGCGCGCGACGTCGACGCCGTGCAGGGCGCCGGCGCCGCCGAAGGCCACAAGCGCGAAGTCGCGTGGATCGTAGCCGCGGCTGATCGAGATCAACCGCACCGCATCCGACATGTTGGCGTTAGCCACCTTGACGATCGCGTCCGCTGCCTCGTGCAGACCGAGGCCGAATGGCTTTGCAACGCTGTCTTCGACTGCCCGTTCGGCCAGTGCGGGGTCGAGCTTCACCTTGCCGCCGGCGAGGTTGGTGCCGAGGCGGCCCAGCGTGACGTTGGCATCCGTGTTGGTCGGCTGGGTGTTGCCGTTGCCGTAGCAGGCCGGTCCGGGATAGGCGCCGGCGGATTGCGGGCCGTTGCGTAAGGAGCCCGCCGGATCGGTCCAGGCCAGCGATCCGCCGCCGGCACCGATGGTGAGCACCTCGATCGAGGCAAAGCGAATCGGATAGCCGAACTCGATATGCCAGTCCTTGGTGATACGTGACTGCCCCTCATAGGCCAGCGACACGTCGGTCGAGGTGCCGCCCATGTCGAGGCCGATCGAATGGGGGAAACCGCAGAGCCCTGCAATGTAGCGGCTGGCGATGGCACCGGCGGCAATGCCGGAGCCGGCGAGGCGTGCCGCAAAGTCCTTCACGCTGGCCGGTGTCATCACGCCGCCACCGGTATGAAGCAGCAGGAGATCGCGGGAGTAGCCGTCGTGGGCGAGGCGATCGCCGAGCCGGCTCGTATAGTTCACGACGACCGGACTGACGACGGCATTGGCAACTGTCGTCGAAAATCGCTCGTGCTCGAAGATTTCAGGAAGCACCTGTGAGGAGATCGAGACCGGGATGTCGGGCATCTCCGCGAGCAGGATGTCGCGCATGGCGCGCTCGTTGGCGCCGTTGAGATAGGCGTTCATGAAGCACACTGCGATCGCGGCGACGCCCCTGCGCTTGAGGATGCTTGCGACATTGCGCGCGGCCTCGACGTCGAGCGGTTCGATCACCTTGCCGCTGGCATCGACCCGTTCGGGTACGGTCAGGCGGTCGCGCCGCGGAACATAGGGTTTGACGACGTCCTTGTAGGTGTCCCAGAGATCTTCCTTGTTGGCGCGTCGGATCTCGATGACGTCGCGAAAGCCCTTGGTCGTCACCACGGCCGTGCGGGGCAGGCGGCGAGTGATCAGCGCGTTGGTGGCGACCGTGGTGCCGTGCGAGAACAAGGCGACCTTGGACAGATCGATTCCCGCCTTCGAGACGCCGCCCATGATCCCTTCGATCGGATCGCGCGTGGACGATGTCTTCTCGATCCGGATGAGGCCGGTCGTCTCATCCATGATGCAGATGTCGGTAAAGGTGCCGCCGACATCGACGGCCACGCGAAGATTCTGCACCATGCGTCTTCCTTTCGAACAAGCGTTTCGCCGATCATAGGCAGATCGGCGGCTTGTCTTCTTGACGCTGAGCGCAGGAAGATTTGTGCGAGAGAGCGACGGGCGTGGGTGCCCGGATCGGCGGCGGGTTGCCTAAAGCGTGATGGCATTAAGTTCGATAGCCTGAATTTTTGAGGTAGTTGGCGCATTCCTCGGGGGTGAAGGCATCG
>NZ_JBANAZ010000029.1:0-109326 GCF_059803455.1 Bradyrhizobium sp. UFLA05-108
GATGCCTTCACCCCCGAGGAATGCGCCAACTACCTCAAAAATTCAGGCTATCGAACTTAATGCCATCACGCTTTAGCTCACCTTCCACTCGGGCACGCCGTCTTCCGCCATCGCGATCCCGCCGAGCGATCCTACGGGCGTGCGGTCCATGTTCAGCAGATGCGCCAGTGTCGCGTTGTCGCTTGCCGGAATGCGCGCCAATGTTCGCCGGTCGTCCTCCGTGCGCAGCATGACGACGCCGTGCTCGACGTTGCCATTGCGGCCGTAGAGTACCGTAAAGCTCTCGACTTTGCCCGGGCCTGAGGCCTCGGTCACGAACTCCGGCACCGCGCGCTTGTTGCGGTCGGCATCAAGCTGCACACTCGAGGCCTGCGCCAGCGCCGCGCGCGGCGGCGTTTTCGAGAGCACGAGCCCGTGGTGCTTGGTGACGAAACCGCCCTGGCCGTAGAGCAGGCCGAGTTTCGCGCCACCGCGCAATTTGCGCACCATCGCGCAGGCCGCGTGGGTCATGTAGTTATTGAGCGGTGCGCCGAAGAAGGTAAGGCCGCCGGTCACGGTCGGCTGCACATCGGGCCCGAGCCCCAGCGTCCGCCGCGCCATCTTCGGCACGCAAGGAAAGCAGCTATACAGCTCGATTGCGTCGAACTGCGTGCCGTCACCGCCGGCGAGATCCATCACCGCCTTCAGCACCGCATTCTGCGGATGGCTCTCATAGAACTGATCGCGCGGGAGATAGTCGCGCGGCTCCTCGGCCGAGGCGCCACCGAGCGGATAGACCAGCCGGTCCTCGGCAATGCCGGCCGCGCGCGCCTTCGCAAGGCTGGTGAGCAGCAGCGCGCCGCCCATGTTGACCATTGGGTTGGCGACCATGAGTTTCGTGCAGGGCCACGCGATCAGGCGGTTGTCCGCGGTCGGCGTCGTGATCTCGGCCGGCGCAAAGCGCCGCTTCAACCAGGCGTTCGGATTTTGCGCGGCGGCCTCCGAATAGCGCGACCACAGCGTGCCTGATTCCGCCATCGCCTCGCGCGGCGTCTGCCCCCAATGCGCGGAGGATGCGGCCTCGTAGAAGGGATAGACCGTGACGGGACGAAACACGCCGAGCTTCACGGCGAGCGGCTTCTGGAACGCTGCGCCGCGCTTCGGCTCTTCGACGTCATGCGCAAACGGCGTCCATGGCAGTTTTGCTCCGGCGCGTTCCGCCTTGGTCGCGGTCGATTGCGCCTCCGCGCCGCAGACGGCGGCCACACTGCATTCGCCGCGCGCGATGCGCTGCGCCGCCTCATGCAGATAGCGGATCGGGCTCTCGCCGCCGACCGGCCCGTAGTAGCAATGCGAAGGTTGAACAGCGAGCCGCCGCGCCAGCAGCTTTTCGGGATCGCGATAGCGCCAGCTCAGGAAGTTGACGACGTCGAGCGATTGCACCTCGCCAAGCAGCCTTGCGCCAGCATCTTCTTCGGCCCGCCGGAGCGCCTGTTCGAGAAGATCGAGCGGCTCGAGGCCCGCGGTGATCTCCTTGGGACGATCGACGATCTCGCCGATGCCGACGATGACGGGAACGCGGTCTGGGGGGATGCTGGTCTTGCCTGTCATGACTTCCAATTCACGGTGTCGGTTATTTCGTCATTGCGAGCGAAGCGAAGCAATCCAGGCTGTCTCCGCGGAAAGATTCTGGACGAAGTAGCGTGCCCGCGCATTGCCCGCGGCGGCCGCGCGGGCCGGCGTGTGCACGGTGGCGCCCAGCACGCCAAAATCGCCGGCGCGGCTCACGGCGGCCACGACGTCGCGGCAATGGCTGAAGGCGAACAGGAGGAACTTGATTCCCCGCATCTCGCAGATAGGCGATTTCATCTGTCTCTCCCCGGCGGCCGCCTTCGCGTTGCTCTTGCTTTGGCGAAAACGCTGGCTTGGCCTCGCCACCATGCAAAGCCGCTTCGCCATGGGCTTCTTGCGTGTAGGCGCCGGACGGACGGAGCACCCCGGCCATGACGAAACGGGGAGGGCGCCCATCCGCCAATGCAACCCGGCGCTCTTGCCAATCTCGCCGGTATCGCTAGCTAACAGCCCACGCGCCCTTCCGCGCTGGAGCTCTTTTTCATGACCGACGCACCCGCCTATGAGCCGCCCAAAGTCTGGACCTGGAATAAGCCGAGCGGCGGGCAGTTTGCCAGCATCAACCGGCCGATCGCAGGCCCGACGCATGACAAGGAGCTGCCGGTCGGCCGGCATCCGTTCCAGCTCTATTCGCTGGCCACGCCGAATGGCGTCAAGGTGACCGTGATGCTGGAGGAGCTGCTTGCGCTCGGCCACAAGGGCGCGGAATACGACGCCTGGCTGATCAATATCGGCAAGGGCGATCAGTTCGGCAGCGGCTTCGTCGCCATCAATCCGAACTCGAAAATCCCCGCGCTGCTGGACCGCTCCGGTCCCGAGCCGATCCGCGTGTTCGAGTCCGGCTCGATCCTGGTCTACCTTGCCGAAAAGTTCGGTGCTTTCCTGCCGAAAGATATCAAGACGCGTACCGAAGCGATGTCCTGGCTGTTCTGGCAGATGGGCAGCGCACCCTATCTCGGCGGCGGCTTCGGTCATTTCTACGCCTATGCGCCGACCAAGATCGAATACGCCATCGATCGCTTCGCGATGGAAACCAAGCGCCAGCTCGACGTCCTCGACCGGCGGCTTGCGGAGAGCGAGTACCTGGCGGGCGGTGACTACACGATCGCCGACATCGCGGTCTGGCCGTGGTATGGCGCGCTCGCCAAGGGGCTCGTCTATGGCGCTGGCGAATTCCTGTCCGTGCAGGACTACAAGAACGTGCAGCGCTGGACCGATCAGATCGCCAAGCGCCCGGCGGTGAAGCGCGGCCGCATGGTCAACCGCGTCTCCGGCGACCCCGCAAGCCAATTGCACGAGCGTCACGACGCTTCCGACTTCGAGACCAAGACGCAGGACAAGCTTCAGACGGCGGCTGCGTCGTAAGCCCCTCCACGAGTTGTAGTCGTAGGGTGGGCAAAGCGAAGCGTGCCCACCGCTCATGTCAACCAATGCGGAAGGATGGTGGGCATGGCGCGCGAAGAGCGCGCCCTTGCCCACCGACAGCAACAGGCTTACGGCATGCTCAGCTCATGCCGTCCCACCACCATCCAGTGCACCTCGTCCGGGCCATCTGCAAAGCGCAGGTGGCGAACGTCCTGGTACATCTCGGCGAGCGGCGTCCATTGCGAGATGCCGGTGGCGCCGTGCATCTGGATCGCCTGGTCGATGATGGTGCAGGCGCGCTCCGGCACCATGGCCTTGACCATGGAGACCCAGACGCGCGCCTCCTTGTTGCCGAGCACGTCCATGGCCTTTGCCGCCTTCAGCACCATCAGCCGCATCGCCTCGATCTCGCAGCGCGCCCTCGCGATGATCTGAAGGTTGCCACCGAGATGGGCGATCTTCTTGCCGAAGGCCTCGCGCGTGAGGCCGCGCTGCACCATCATGTCGAGCGCCTTCTCGGCCTTGCCGATGGTGCGCATGCAGTGATGGATACGCCCGGGTCCAAGGCGGAGCTGCGAGATCTCGAAGCCGCGGCCTTCGCCGAGCAGGATGTTGTCTCTGGGCACGCGCACATTGTTGAAGCGCATATGCATGTGTCCGCGCGGCGCGTGGTCCTGGCCGAACACGTGCATCGGTCCCAGGATTTCGACGCCGGGCGTGTCCTTCGGCACCAGGATCTGCGACTGCTGCTTGCTCGGCGGCGCATCGGGATTGGTCTTGACCATCACGATCATGATCTTGCAGCGGGGATCGCCGAGACCCGAGATGTAATACTTCTCGCCGTTGATCACCCATTCGTCGCCGACCAGCTTTGCAGTGGTCGAGATGTTCTTGGCATCGGATGAAGCGACGTTCGGCTCCGTCATCGCGTAGGCCGAGCGGATCTCGCCGTTCAAAAGCGGCTTCAGCCACGTCTCCTTCTGCGCCTTGGTGCCGACGCGCTCCAGCACCTCCATGTTGCCGGTGTCGGGCGCCGAGCAGTTCATGGTTTCCGAAGCCAGCGGGCTCTTGCCGAGCTCGACGGCGATATAGGCGTAGTCGAGGTTCTTCAGGCCCTGGCCGGTGTCGTCATCGGGCAGGAAGAAGTTCCAGAGGCCTTCCTCCTTGGCCTTGTTCTTGGCCTTCTCCAGCACCTCGAGCTGACCCGGCGTAAAGCTCCAGCGGTCGTCCTTCTTCTCGCCATGCTTGATGAACTCCACCGCCATCGGCTCGACGGTCTCGCGGATGAACTTCTTCACGTGGTCATAGAGCGGCCGGACCTGGTCAGACATTCTGAGATCATTGAGCTCGTCGCCGGGATTGAGCGTGTAGTTGGTGGTGCGGGGCACATAGGCGTGTTTCATTCTTGTTCCTCCCGATTGAGTGGGCCGCGATTGCCGCGACAATAGACGCGGCGAGGTCAAAGCGCGAGCGTGGTTTTTTGAATCGATGTAGATCAAACAGCGTTTGAAACGCCATGCCCGCCGCAGTCCCCGGCGTCATCGCCCGACTTGATCGGGCGATCCAGTACTCCGTGAGATCAGTGAGTCCAACGAGAGGCCGCGGCGTACTGGATTCCCCGCCTTCGCGGGGAATGACAGCTTCGATTGGGCGGGAGCGATTGCCCGCTCACACCATCCGGTGCATCGCGCAGATCTTGTTGCCGTCGGGATCGCGCAAGTAGGCGAGGTAAGCCTTGCCCGCCGCGCCCTCACGAATGCCGGGAGGATTCTCGCAGGTCTTCCCGCCGGCCGCGATGCCGGCCGCGTGCCAGGCCTCGACCTGTTCGGGCGAATTGCAGGCAAAGCCGATGGTGCCGCCATTGGCGTGCGTCGCAGGCTCGCCATTGATCGGCTTGCTCACCGAGAACACGCCGGCCCTGGTGACGTAGAAGATGCGATGGCCGTCGACCCGCGCCGGCCGCACCTCGAGTGTCGCCAGCAGCTTGTCGTAGAACGCCTTGGCCTTGTCCAGATCGTTGGTGCCGATCATCACGTGCGAGAACATTGCTCTTTTCCCCCTGTTGTTGTGACTCAGTTTGTAGGGTGGGTTAGCGAAGCGTAACCCACCAATCTCTTTCACGCGGATAATTCCATGGTGGGTTACGCCTTCGGCTAACCCACCCTACAAATCTCAAAACGCGGTATAGCCGCCGTCGATCACGAATGTATCCGCCGTGTGATAGGATGATGCCTTGCTCATCAGGTACACCGCGATGCCGCCGAAATCGGATGGCTCGCCGAAGCGCCGCTGCGGAATCCGTGGCATCACGTTGGCGACGAATTTCTCGTTGGCCATGATCCCGGCGGTCATGTCGCTCCTGATCCAGCCCGGCAGGATCGCGTTCGCGGTGACGCCGTAGCGCGCCAGCTCGACGCCGAGCGCGCGCACCAGCGCGTTGATCGCGGCCTTGGTCGCGGCGTAATGCTCGTTACGCGCGGTGCCGAAGATCGAGGCGAGGCTCGAGGTTGCAACCAGCCGGCCGAAGGGATCGCCGGCATTGGCGCGGTCGGTCATGTGCCTGGCCGCGGCCTGGAAGGCGTGGAACACGCCGTCGAGATTGGTCGCAAACATCGAGCTCCATTCTTCCTCGGTGCGTTCGATGAAGGAGCGCCGTCCGCCGCCGCCGATGCCGGCATTGGCGAAGCAGCCGTCGACCCGGCCGAACGTGTCGAGCGTCGCCTTCATCGCCGCATTCACTGACGCAGGATCGGTGACGTCGCAGACGCGGGCATCGACCTTGCCGGGCGAGCCGGCCATGCTGGCGACGGCAGCCTTGTTCTTCTCGGCGTTGCGGCCCCAGATCGAGACGTTGCAGCCTTGTGCGGCCAGCGCCTGCGCGATGCCGAGCCCGATACCGCCATTGCCGCCGGTGATCACGGCGACGCGGCCGGTGAGATCGAAAATGGTCATGGGTGTTTCCCCGCTGTTTCTTGGCATGACGCGCATCAGCCTGTGCGCACAAGATTGTCCGCTATGTCCCGATCACCATGGACAAGCCGCCGACAAAAATCAAATATGCGCTCCGACGAAAAGCAATTCCGGTCTGCGGAACATCGCGGCCGCAACGGGGGTGAGGAAACCATGCAGTTCAAACACGTCGCGCTCGATTTCGACGGGCCGGTCGCCATTCTGAAGCTCAATCACCAGGAGGTCATGAACGCCGTGTCGGTGGACATGCTGGGCGGGCTCACGGAGGCGCTCGACGAGATCGAGGAACGGAAGAGCGAGGTCCGCTGCGTGGTGCTGACCGGCGCGGGGCGCGCGTTCTGCACCGGCGCGAACTTGCAGGGCCGCAACAATCAGTCGAAGAAGACCAAGGCCGGCCTGACACTCGAGACCGGCTTTCACCCGTTCCTGCGGCGGATCCGCAATCTGCACTGTCCAATCGTTACGGCGGTCAACGGTCCGGCTGCCGGCGCCGGCATGAGCTTTGCGCTGCTCGGCGACATGATCCTATGCGCGCGATCGGCCTATTTCCTGCAAGCCTTCCGCCGCATCGGCCTCGTGCCCGATTGCGGCTCGACCTGGTTGTTGCCGCGCCTCGTCGGCAAGGCGCGGTCGATCGAGCTGTCGCTGATGGGCGAGCGGCTGCCGGCGGAAAAGGCGCTGGAATGGGGCCTCGTCAACCGCGTCCATGACGACGGCGCGCTGATGGAGGAGGCGATGAAGCTCGCGCATGAGCTTGCCAACGGGCCGACGGTGGCGCTGTCGCTGATCCGCAAGCTCTATTGGGACAGCCCGGAAAATTCCTTCGAGGAGCAGCTCAATCTCGAATTCCAGTGCCAGCTTCGTGCGGGTGACACCGAGGATTTCCGCGAGGGCGTCGGCGCCTTCCTCGAGAAGCGTCCGGCCAAATTCAGAGGTAAATGATCAGAGGCAAATGATCGAGGCGGAGCTTTCGCGTAGCGTCGCGCGCTGGTGTCCTGGGGCAACCGGCGTCACGGGGGCTGCAAAACTGTCCGGCGGTGCCAACCAGGAAAGCTGGCGCTTCGACATTCTGCATCCCAATGGGAACGTTGGCGCGATCCTGCGTCGTGCGTCGAGGGACTATCGCGTGGCGCCGTCGCGAGCGGCAGGCTTCGTCGCCGAGGCCAGGCTGATGCAGCTTGCATACGAGGCGGGAGTGCCGTCGCCGCGCGTGCTGCATGTCCTGACGGCGGAGGACGATCTCGGCACCGGGTTCATCATGCAGCGGGTTGAGGGTGAGACGATTGCCCGCAAGATCTTGCGGGACGATGAGTTCGCCGCGGCACGCCCGCTGCTGGCGCGCCAGATCGGCGGCATCCTCGCCGGCCTGCATAAGCTGCCGCAAGCCGAGCTGCCGGAGCTTCGCCGCATGACCGCGAGAAAGGAGCTCGACGAGTTGGAGCGCGACTATCGCAACTTCAACTGGCCGAAACCGGTGTTCGAACTTGCGCTGCGCTGGCTGCGTGACCACGATCCCGGTCCGTCCGACGAGGTGACGTTGGTCCACGGCGATTTCCGCAACGGCAACCTCATCATTGGGGCGGATGGCGTGCGCGCGGTGCTGGATTGGGAGCTCGCTCATCTTGGCGATCCCATGGAGGATCTCGGCTGGATCTGCGTCAACTCCTGGCGATTCGGCGAGATCGACAAGCCGGTCGGCGGTTTCGGCCCACGCGAGGAAATGTTTGCCGGCTACGAGGCTGCTGGCCGCAGGGTCGATGCGGCGCGGGTGAAGTTCTGGGAAGTGATGGGCACGCTGCGCTGGGGATTGATGTGCGGCGCCATGATGCAGCGGTTTCGCGCTGGCCCCGATCATTCCATGGAGCGCGCCATGATCGGCCGCCGCGCCTCAGAGACCGAAATCGACCTGTTGCGCCTGCTGGCGCCGCGAGGGAGCTGAGCATGCAGGACGAGCCGAGCCCGATCGAGCTGACCCATGCGGTCGCCGATTTCCTCCGCAGTGAGATCGTGCCGCTGATCTCCGGCCACCAGGCATTCAAGCTGCGCGTCGCCATCAACGCCCTCGACCTCGTTGTGCGGCAGTTGACTCTGGAGGAGGGGAGTGATGGGCGCGAGATGACGCGGCTGCGCGTGCTGCTCGGCATGGACGGCGCGTTGACCGAGCTCAATCGCGCGCTCGCCGAGCGCATCGCGAAAGGCGAGCTGGACCTTGCGACGCCGGGGCTCGCCGAACATCTCTGGCAGACCACGATGGACAAGCTCGCCGTCGATCAGCCGAATTACGCATCGTACAAGCGGGAGTTGTCGAGGGGTGGATGATCCAGCCCCATTCGCAGCCGTCATCGCCCGGCTTGACCGGGCGATCCAGTACGCCGCGGCAGTTGTTATGAATATCGCTGCCTCTGGAATACTGGATGCCCTCGCTTTCGCGGGGCATGACACCGGTGATGTGAAAGGGCCCTCGCCATGACAGGCGCAGAGCCCTACCGTCCCAGCCACTTCGGCGGCCGCTTCTCGGAAAACGCCTTCGGCCCCTCGATGTAATCCTGCGAGGCCACCATCGCCTTCACCGCCGGGTACTCCCGCTGCTCCTCGATCGCCTGTTCCAACGACACGGCGAGCCCCTTCTGGATGGTCTGCTTCGACGCGCGGATCGACATTGGCGAGTTCTTGGTGATCATCTCCGCCCAGCGCAACGCTGACGCGAGCGCTTCGCCCTGCGGCACCACCTCGTTAACGAAACCGAGCTCAAGGCCCTCCTTGGCGCTGACGTGGCGCGCGGTGAGGATCATGCCCATGGCGCGCTTCAATCCGATCTGCCGCGGCAGACGATGCAGGCCGCCGGCAAGCGCGGCGAGGCCGACGCGTGGCTCGGGCAGCGCGAAGGTCGCATTCTCCGAGGCGATGATCAGGTCGCAGGCGAGCGCGATCTCGAAGCCGCCGCCCATCGCGACGCCATTGACGGCGGCGATGATCGGCTTGTCGCAGTCGAAGCGCGAGGTGAGGCCGGCAAAGCCGCCCTTGTCCCAGCCGCGTTTTCCTCCCGCCGCCTGCCATTTCAGGTCGTTGCCGGCGCAGAACGCCTTGTCGCCGGCTCCCGTAACGATCGCAACCCACTGCGCAGGGTCTGCCGAGAAATCGTCGAACACCTTGTTGAGCTCGAAATGCGCATCGATATGCAGCGCGTTGTAGACCTCGGGCCGCGACAGCGTGACGATGGTGAGCGGACCCTTGCGTTCCACCTTGGAAAATTTCAGCTCCATGATCGCTCCCGCATTTTCTGTTGGAAGGAATTGATCGCCATACTAACGCGCGGCCGGACCTCAGCACCATCCAATTGCGCAAGCGCGCATTGCGTAACCGGCGCCTCTCGGCTTGCTTGACTTGCCAGCGCTCTTCTCACCTTATTCGAGGCAAGCAAAAAGCGCGTAGCGCCTTAACGCAAAACAACAAGATAGCTCCGGGAGAGACTGCCGTGGATTTCTCATTGCCTGCCGATCTCGTCGCCTACCTCGGAGAGCTCGACCGTTTCATCGAACGCGAGATCAGGCCGATGGAGGAGGCCGACGACAACATCCGCTTCTTCGATCATCGCCGCGAATGGGCGCGCACCGATTTCGAGAATGGCGGCCTGCCGCGGCATGAATGGGAGGCGTTGCTGCGCAGGGCGAAGGATTGCGCGGATGCCGCCGGCCATCTGCGCTTCGCGGTGTCCCGGCAATATGGCGGCAAGGACGGTTCCAACCTCTGGATGGCCGTCATTCGCGAACATTTCGCCGCAAAGGGTCTCGGCCTGCACAACGATCTTCAGAACGAGCATTCCATCGTCGGCAATTTCCCGGTCGTGACCATGCTGGACCGCTACGGTCGCGACGACCAGAAGGCGATGATCGACGGCTCGATCAAAGGCAAGTATCGCATCACCTTCGGCCTGACCGAGCCGCATCACGGCTCGGATGCCACCCACATGGAGACGCGTGCCGTTGCTGCGACGCGCGACAACGTCAAGGGCTGGATCATCAATGGCCAGAAGATGTGGACGACCGGCATGCACGTCGCGACCCATTGCGCGCTGTTCGCGCGCACGTCAGGCAATGATGGCGATGCGCGCGGCATCACCTGCTTCCTGGTGCCGGCGACCAGCCATGGTGTGAAGGTCGAGGAGTACATGTGGACCTTCAACATGCCGACGGACCATCCCCGTGTCAGTTTTACGGACGTGTTCGTGCCCGGGGACGCGCTCTTCGGCGAGGTCGGCCGCGGCCTGTCGCTCGCGCAGTGCTTCGTGCACCAGAACCGCATCCGTCAGGCCGCAAGCTCGCTCGGCGCTGCGGTCTATTGCATCAACGAAAGTGTCAAATACGCGCGCGAGCGAAAGCCCTTCGGCAAGGCGCTCGCGGAGAACCAGGCGATCCAGTTCCCGCTGGTCGAACTCGCCACCCAAGCCGAGATGCTGCGCCTGTTGATCCGCAAGACCGCGTGGGAAATGGATGGGCTCACCGAGGAGCAGATCGAGCGAACGCTCTCCGACCGCGTCTCGATGTGCAACTACTGGGCAAACCGCCTTTGCTGCGAAGCCGCCGACCGCGCCATGCAGGTCCATGGCGGCATGGGCTATTCACGCCATAAGCCCTTCGAGCATATCTACCGGCATCACAGACGCTACCGCATCACGGAGGGGAGCGAGGAGATCCAGATGCGGAAGGTGGCGGGATTTTTGTTCGGGTATATGGGCCCGGGGAAGCATTGAGGCGCGAAGTCGTAGGGTGGGCAAAGCGACTCATCCGCCGTAGCTCGAAGGGCGAAGGCGGAAGCGTGCCCACCACTTCTGCCGAAGACGCGGTGGGATGGTGGGCACGACGCTTCGCGCCTTTGCCCACCCTACGGAATCTGCGCGCGCCCCGAGACGACGAGCGAGAATCAATTCACCCTTCGATCCTTGCCCGCCCAATACGGCTCGCGCAACTGTCGCCGCAAAATCTTGCCTGACGGATTACGCGGCAGCGCGGGGATGAACTCCACGCTCTTCGGGGTCTTGAAACCGGCGATCCGTTCGCGGGTGAAATTGATGATGTCGGTGGCGCTGGCCTCCTTACCGGGCTTCATCACCACGATCGCCTTCACCGCCTCGCCCCATTTGTCGTCGGGCACGCCGATCACGGCGGCTTCTGCCACATCGGGGTGGTCGCACAGCGCGCTCTCGACCTCGGCCGGATAGATGTTCTCGCCGCCGGAGATGATCATGTCCTTGATGCGGTCATGGATGTAGAGGTAGCCGTCCTCGTCCTGGTAGCCGGCATCACCGGTGCGCAGCCAGCCGTCGGCGCGAAGCGTCGCGGCGGTTGCCTCCGGCAAGTTCCAGTAGCCCGCCATGTTGGAGCCCGAGCGTGTCGCGATCTCGCCGACCTGGCGCGGCGGCAGCGGCTTGCCATTGGCATCAAGGATCGCGATCTCGACGCCCGGCAGCGCCTTGCCGGCGGAGCGCATCCGCTCCAGCCCCTCGACATGATCCTCCGGCGGCAGCGCGACGATCGTGCCCGTCGTCTCGGTCATGCCGTACATCTGCACGAATCCGCACTTGAAGACCTCGATGCATTCCTTCAGCAGCGCCGCCGGGATCGGTGAGGCGCCATAGAGCATGTATTTCAGGCGCGAGAAATCGACCGTTTTTGCGCGCGGCTGGCGCACCACGAACTGCATTGCCGCCGGCACCATGAAGAGTTTCGTGATGCCCGACAGCTCGAAGAAGTCGAGCACCTTTGTCGGATCGAACTCGCGCGCGATCACGCCGCGGGCGCCATGATAGAGTCCCATCACACCCCAGCCTGAGCCGCCGATGTGGAAGATCGGCATCGCGACCAGCGACACGTCGTCGGTCGACCACCTGTTCCACTCAGGCTTGTCCTGGGCATTTCCGGTCTGAACGAGATTGAGGAAGTTCGCATGCGACAGCATCGCGCCCTTCGGCTTGCCGGTGGTGCCGGACGTATAGAGCTGGATCGCAATGTCCTTCGCGTTGATCGGTACGTTCGGGTCGTTGCCTTCTTGCGCATCGCGCCAGGCGGTGAAATCGGGCCATTCCGGCGCGCCGCCTTCGGTGGTGATCACGCTGCGCACGTTCGGCAGCTTGTCCCTGATCTGGCGCGCCAGCGCGATGAACTCAGGCCCGACGAACAACACCGGCGCCTTGCAGTCCTCCACGATGAACGTAACTTCCGGCCCCGCGAGCCGCCAGTTCACCGGCGCCATCACCACGCCGGCTTTCATCGCACCCATCAAAAGCTCGAAGTAGACGTCGCTGTTCTTGCCGAGATAGGCGATGCGGTCGCCATGCCTGACGCCCATCGCGAGAAGCGCATTGGCGACCTTGTTCGTCTTGACGTCGAATTCGGTAAAGCTGGTGAGGCGTCCCTCGAACTCATAGGCGGTGGCGTTGCCGCGGCTCTTCGCGCGCTCGCGCACCATCTCGGCGAGGTTCGCCAATGGCTGTGATGTGGACATGTCTCTCCCGTGGCGTCTTGTTTTTATGCCGCGGAGTGTGGCGTCATCCGCAGGTAAAGACAATACGGGGGAGGGGAGCTTCGGTTTCGTGTCCCGGACGCGCTGCAGCGCTCTCCCGGCGAAGCGAAGCTTCGTCCGATGCGCTGCTGCGCAGAGCCGGGACCCACACTTTCGCGCACGTGCGAGCAGGCTGGGCCCCGGCTCTGCAACGCATCACGCCGCAAGCGCCCCGCGCTGCGTTGCGTCCGGGGCACGAGACCTAGCCCCTCGCAGCCCGGTCCTTCTCGTTCTGCGCCATGATGGACTCCCGCGCCGCTTTCCAGTCGTCGTCGCTCCAGTCGCGGAGCTGGTAGAAATTGCCGCCCATGGCCAGCGCCTGCCCGCCGTCCATGGCGATGGTCTCGCCGTTGATCCAGTCGCAGCCGCCGGAGATCAGGAACACGGCGAGATTCTGCAATTCCTCCATGCTGCCGACGCGGCCCATCGGGTTCATCGCTTTGGTGCGCGCGCCGGCCTCGTCGCCCGGCTTGATGCGCTTGCTCATGCCTTCGGTTGGAATTTCGCCCGGCGCAATCGTGTTCAGCCGGATGCCGTGGCGGCCCCATTCGGTCGCAAGCGACATCGTCATGGCGTGGATCGCGGACTTGCTCATCGCTGACGGCACCACGTAGGGCGAGCCGTTGCGCACCCAGGTCACGGTGATCGACACCACGTTGCCCGGCTGCTTCGCGGCGATCCAGCGCTTGCCGACGGCATGCGTCACGTAGAACGTGCCGTGCATGACGATGTTGGCGACTGCGTCGAAGCCGCGCGGCGAGAGCTCTTCCGTGCGCGAGATGAAATTTCCGGCGGCGTTGTTGATGAGGTCGGTCAGCGCGCCCTCGCGAAAGATGTTCTCGATCATCTCCTCGACCGCGAGCGCGTTGCGGATGTCGACGCCATGGCTGGTGACGCGGCCGCCGTAGAGGTCCATCAGCTCAGTCGCGGTCTCGTCGCACACGATCTTGCGCCGGCCGCAGATGTGCACCTCGGCGCCGAGCTGGAGAAAGCGCGCCGCCATCGACTTGCCGAGACCGGTGCCGCCACCGGTCACAAGGATGCGCCGGCCGGCCAGAAGATTTTCCTTGAACATGGCGTTTCCCCTCGATGGATTTTGAGTTAATTGGTCGATTGACTAAATCTGGCCGCCGCCCTCCTGTAAAGCCGCGACCGATCAAGAACAGGGGAGAATCCGTCGATGGAAGAGCGCGTGTCGATCTCGGTTTCGGAAGGCGTCGCCGACGTTCGCCTGGTGCGGGCGGACAAGATGAATGCGCTCGATCAGGCGATGTTTCAGGCATTGGTCGACGCAACCGACCGGCTTTCCAAGGAAAAAGGCGTGCGCGTCGTCGTGCTGTCCGGCGAGGGGCGGGCGTTCTGCGCCGGCCTCGACATGGGTCGTTTTGCCGCGATGAAGGAGAAGGGCGGCAATGGAATTCCGGGTGGCGAAAATCGTGATCTCACCGTGCGCACGCACGGCAAGGCGAATTTTGCGCAGCAGGCGGTGTGGGGCTGGCGTCAACTTGCGGTGCCCGTGATCGCCGCCGTGCACGGCGTCGCCTTCGGTGGCGGCTTCCAGCTCGCGCTCGGCGCCGACATGCGCTTCGTCGCACCCGATGCGCGGATGTCGATCATGGAGATCAAATGGGGCCTCGTGCCCGACATGGCGGGCACGCCGATCCTGGCAAGCCTCGTGCGCGACGACATCCTGCGCGAGCTCACCTATACGGGCCGCATCTTCTCGGCGCAGGAGGCGATGTCCTACGGCCTCGCGACGCGTATCTGCGATGACCCACGTGCTGTCGCGCTCGAGGTGGCGCGCGAGATCGCCGGCAAGAGCCCCGATGCGATCCGCGCCGCAAAGCGCATGCTGAACAATCTCTCGGTCGATCCGGCTCCCGCGCTGCTTGCCGAATCCGTCGAGCAGCAAAAGCTGATCGGTAGTGCGAACCAGACCGAAGCCGTTCGCGCCAACATGGAAAAGCGCGCGCCGAAGTTCGCGGATTGATGAACTCTTCGTCATGGCCGGGCTTGTCCCGGCCATCCACGTTGTTGGTCGAAGGCGACGAAGCAAGGTCGTGGATCACCGGGACAAGCCCGGTGATGACGAAATAACCGACCTGTCGCCGGTCAACGAAGAAAAGCAAAAATGAGCGAAACGTCCCAACTCTTCCTCGGCCTCGCCTCCGGCGAACGCCACCGCAGCCATGCGGAAGTCGCCGACCGTGCCGATCGCATCGCAAGCGGGCTCGCCGGGATCGGCGTCAGACAAGGCGATTGCGTCTGCATGCTCATGCGCAACGACATCGCCTTCCTGGAAGCTGCCTACGCCGCGATGCGGCTAGGTGCCTACGGCGTGCCGATCAACTGGCACTTCAAGCCGGACGAGATCAACTACATCCTGCAAGACTCCGGCACGCGCGTTTTGATCGCGCATGCCGACATGCTGCACGCCTTGCACGATGCTATTCCTGAAGGCATCACCGTGCTCAGCGTGCCGACGCCGCCGGAAATCCTGAAGACCTACAAGATCGATCCCGGTCATCTGGCAATACCGGACTCCGCCATCGATTTCGATTTGTGGCTCGCACAATTTCAGCCCTATGACGGCCCCGTCGTGCCGCAGCCGATGAACATGATCTACACCTCGGGCACGACGGGCCATCCCAAGGGCGTGCGGCGCAGTGCGCCTACACCGGAACAGATGGCTGCGGGCGATCGCATGCGCGCGATGATCTATGGCCTGAAACCCGGTTCGCGCGCGCTTTTGCCGGGACCGCTCTATCATTCCGCGCCGAACTCGTTCGGCATCCGCGCAGGAAGGCTCGGCGGTGCTCTTGTGCTGATGCCGCGCTTCGAGCCGCAAGAGTTTCTGGCACTGATCGAACGTTATCGCATCGACACCATCTTCATGGTGCCGACCATGTTCATCCGCCTGATGAAGCTGCCGGTCGAGGTACGCCAAAAGTACGACATCTCCTCGCTGCGCCACGTGATCCACGCCGCCGCGCCCTGTCCGCCCGACGTCAAACGCGCGATGATCGAGTGGTGGGGGCCGGTGATCTACGAATTCTACGGCTCGACCGAATCCGGCGCCGTGACCTTCGCGACGTCAGATGACGCGCTGAGGAAACCCGGCACGGTCGGCAAAATCTCGCCTGGCGCCGAGCTGCGCTTCCTGGGCGAAGACGGCCGCGTGCTTGATGTGGGCGAGATCGGAGAAATCTATTCGCGCATGCGCGAGACGGCGGATTTCACCTATCACAACAAGCCCGAGAAGCGCACGGAGATCGATCGCGACGGCTTCATCACCTCGGGTGACGTCGGCTATATCGACGCGGACGGCTACGTCTTCATCTGCGACCGCAAGCGCGACATGGTGATCTCGGGCGGCGTCAACATCTATCCGGCCGAGATCGAGTCCGTGCTGCACGCTGTTCCCGGCGTGCACGATTGCGCCGTGTTTGGCATCCCCGACGCCGAATTCGGTGAGGCGCTGATGGCGGTGGTCGAGCCGCAAGCCGGCATCACGCTCGATGAGGGCTCTATCCGCACCCGGCTCAAGGCCCAGCTCGCCGACTACAAGGTGCCGAAGCACATCGAGATCCGCACGGAGCTGCCGCGCGAAGATTCCGGAAAGATCTTCAAGCGCCGTCTGCGCGATCCCTATTGGGACGAGGCGGGACGGAGGATCTGAGGTCGTGCAGTAGCCCGGATGGAGCGAAGCGCAATCCGGGATCGGCTCCGCGTATCCACGCGCATCCGCGATGATCTCCGGGCGGCCGCGTTCGAGGTTGCGCGTGAGATCGCTGGCAGACTGAGCAATCTATCACGATTTTGCTCCCGATGTCCGCTTGAGAAGTTGCTTCAGGCTCGGTGTGCACACGCGGCATAGAACCGACGGTTACGTTCAAACCACCATTCTCGCACCCGACTTGGCCGCGATGGGTGCTTCCTTGCGTGGCCGCTTGATGATCTTGTCGACCTTTTTCGACCAGTCGCCGTAGTACGCCAGGGCGCATAGAATTCCGATCCCAACGACGCTTATCAGAATTTGAGCAAGTAACGTTCCTGAGCTAGTCGTCAGCACGAAAAAGCCGAGGAACGAGAGAAATATGCCGACGCAGAACACCCGCAGGGACTGTTGGCCGCATTTGATGAGCGGATCGCAAATGGGGCTCTTCAGCCCCTTCCAATCCATTGGCATGAAGCGGATCACGAGCAATGCGATCACAACGAAATGCACGGCTCGGTAAGGCGCAAGATTTGTCTTGTCGTTCGGATTGAAGGCATCAAACATCCAGTCTGGAACGATCTGCCTGATGCTTTCGACGGAAGCCGCCAGCGTTAGGATGAGGGCAAAAACCAGATAGCCGATGCCCAAACTCACGACCCACCGTGAAATGAGGAAAGGTCGGATTTCTGTGCCTCCACCGAGTGCAGTCCACGCGCCCAGACAGAACAGGAACTGCCAGCAGAGGGGATTGAAGAACCAATGGCCTTCGGGATAGGCGGCAAGGTTCCAGCCGAAATGACGGGCCGCGAGATAGAGCAAGAACGACGCTAGTAGCGTGAGACCAGGGCGTCGCAGCATGATCCATAGCACCAACGGAAACAGCGCCATCAATACGATGTAGAGAGGTAGGACGTCGAGGTTGACCGGCTTGAACCGCAACAGGAGGCCTTGTATCAGCATCGCGAAAGGTCTGTCGCCCAGTCTTGCCACATTGAATTGATGGACAAGGGTGTCAAATTGAAAGCGATAAGCGACATATCCGACCGTCGCGACGTAGAGCACAAACACCATGACATGCGCGACGTAGAGTTGCCAAACCCGCCTCCATAGCCGCGTCGCACCGACGACAAACCCATGGTCTCGCATCATGCGGCCAAAGACTAGCGCTGCCGTGTATCCTGATATGAACACGAATAGATCGGCCCCATCGCTGAAGCCGTAGTTGCGCGTGGTGATCCAGTTGACCACGTTATTCGGCATGTGATTGAGAAAAATCGCCCAATTTGCCACTCCTCGCAGCAAATCAAGACGCAGGTCGCGGCCCTGAGAAGGAAAGACGGCTGTAATCTTCATCTTGGCTCGCGAGCCTCAATCGGACGCAACACCGGGCGTTCGACTGCAAATCATACCTTCCGTCTCTTTTGGAAGATTGATTCAGGTCAACCGTCTGCGCGAGCCCGCCACTAACAATGCTCGTATCTGACTGGAGCCGATCCGATGCCGAACCGTGCTTTTAATAGGCCCCACGAGGGACGGGGTACATCAAGAACCAAGGTAACCGTATCCCGTCGCATGGCTTGCTTGGAACGTCATCGCGGTTGCGCTGTTGCCCGCCTATGTCGCGGGCTGACGCGAACCGACGACACTGCGCATGGCGGGCTCTAACGCTTTCTTTGAAACACCGGAAAACGGCTCATTCCTGATCCATGCCGAAGTCAAATGTCTCCGCGGGTGCTCCCTTCCGAACGGTGCCAAATTGATCAAGCGATAGCGTCAACGCGATGGATGAGGAGTTCAGGTCCGCAAGTTCGAGCTTCAGTTGCTTTCCGGAGTCGAGCTTCGCGATGAGATTAGAGTTAACGGGGGCGGCTGCAATGCAGATGTTAGTCAGGCACCAATTGAAAGGAAACTGAGTCGGGGGTCCCTGATCCACGCTGACTTTGACGCCCTTTTGCAGGTTCGCCCCTTGTGGAACGAAAAGTTGCATGCGAGCAGCGCCGTCAGCGCGCCGGATCAGATCGACTCTGGCCACGACCTGACCAAGATCGTCGGTGCCGGTCGATGTCGTACGGCAGATCGCAGTCCCATCACTGGAATTGAAACAGAGCTTTCTCCAAGCCAAGTATTGAATCGTTTGAGGTAGGCGCACCCTGGGAGCTTTTGCTTGTAACTCCGCACCAGAACGGGAGCCGCCCATTTGTTGCTGCGCGCTGCTGGTTGCTGAATGCTTCTCAAGAAATTGGCTTACCAGCGGAGACCAGATGGGTACTGCGTCGGGGGAATCGATCATGAAGTGGCCGTCGCCTCCGAATGCTGGCAGCACATGATATTCGGCGTTTCCTCCCGCCGCTACGAAAGCATCATGCATCCGCTTCGTCAGCTCTGGCCCGAAATAGGTGTCGTTCTCCGTGTATATCCATAGCATCGGTACTCGCGCCGACTGACCGAACTCGCTCGTCGTTGCGACGAGTTCGTCGGGAGCACAGTTGTTGTTCGGTTTGCCATCTACTCTGCCTCCGCGTCCTGCCGCAAAGGTAATGACAGCTTGAACTGACGATGGGTTGAGGCTCGCGAGAGCCATCGACCCCCATCCACCGCCAGACTGACCCACGACGACAACCTTGCCGGGCTGAATGAATTTCTTCTTGCTCATGTAGTCGATGACCCACTCATTCATGGTGGCGATGGCAAGTCCCGGGCCTTTGAAGTTAGGGTTGTTGCAGGTGCCAACGTGCGCAAAGACCGCTCCATAGAGCCCCTGATCTTTGTCATCCAGGCTACTGGCTCCGTATCTCACCGGTGATATGACAAAATAGCCGCGGCTCGCGAACCACCGCGCAGCCGCGCGGTACTCGATAGTCGGGAACATAGTCCGTTCCTGAAGGCCGAGCGCAATTCCGTGATTCATGATCACAAGAGGAAATGGGCCATCGCCGATCGGCCTTACCACGAAGGCAAGCATAGGAAGTGGGAAGGGGAGCGCCCAGATTTCCTCTTGGATTGTTGGCGATGCTGCAACGTCTTCCGCTACCGCCTGGGAATGAAGAGCCGGTGGAGATGCTAGCAAGGCCAGAGCAATCAGAAGGCGCTTCAGCATCTTCTTACTCCGTTCTTGGGAAAAATGCTTCAGATACTATTGGAAGGCTAAGTGGCCGAGACTCGAGCCCTTTGACGTAGATCAAGCCCCGAAGTCTGAAAAATCCTCTGACCTGCGGCCACTCGTGTTGGACTGCCGCCGTGCTCGGGAATCTTGCGCATCCGCTTGTTCCGAATTCTGCCCTCTTCGTCCTGAACAACGAAACGTGTCCTAGGTTGCGCCTTGATAGGTGGGGCGGAAGTTCGGAGGTCTATCGCTGTTTCATAAATCGGATAAGCGAAGCGACATCCGGGACTTTGACGGTACCGACCCGCATTCCGCTTCGCTTCATGCGGGCTACAAGCTCTTAACCAACGCGAAGGCCAATTCCCGGCATTGCCTGGAGCGAATTTCGGAGCTGTCTTCGCAGCAACAGCTTTCGAGCTTATACAAGCGGGGTCATTGACGGCGGATTATCTCATGGCTCCGGTTTCGATCCTGCTCAACTTGCTCTGGATTCTCATCGGCGGTGCCTGGATGGCGTTCGGCTGGCTGGTGGCTTCCATCATCATGGCCATCACCATCATCGGCCTGCCCTGGGCGAGGGCGGCGTTCAACATCGCCGTCTACACGCTCCTGCCGTTCGGCTCAAAAGCGGTGCGGCGCGACGAGGTCACCGGAGAGAGCGATATCGGCACTGGCCCGCTCGGCGTGCTCGGTAATATCGTCTGGTTCCTGCTCGCCGGCTGGTGGCTGGCGCTCGGCCACGTCATTACCGCCGTGATCCTGGCGATCACCATCATCGGCATTCCCTTCGCCTGGGCTCACCTGAAGCTCGCGGGCATCGCGCTCTGGCCGATCGGCAAGGTGATCGTGCCGGCCTAGCCCCAACCATCCCATCTACAACATCTTGTGTTTCTGGTTCGATGCGTCGGGCAAGCCCTACTTTGCATGGGGTTGATTTCGAGGAAAATGACATCGCGCGCGCCGTTAGGGCAAGTCGTCTGAACGACGTTGCCCTTCGCCCTCCAGTGTGCGCCGCCCCCAAGTTTATCTTGCACCGCGGCAAAAAACTTGCACACTCGCCGAGCCGGGCAGCCAAGGGACTTCGAAGGGAATTTAGCCATGTCCCTCCAGACCGTACCATCTGACACAGCGATCGATCGTTCCAACCGCGCCGAGGAGGCCCAGGCGCTGGAGGCCGATGTCCGGCTGCGGGACGATATTCGCCTGCTCGGGCGCATCCTGGGCGACACGGTGCGTGACCAGGAGGGCGCCGACGTGTTCGACCTGGTCGAGCGGATCCGCCAGACCTCGATCCGGTTCCACCGCGACGAGGACCGGCTCGCTCGCCGCGAGCTCGAGCAGATCCTCGACAGCATGTCGATCCCCGATACTTTGCGCATCGTCCGCGCCTTCAGCTATTTCTCCCACCTCGCCAACATCGCCGAGGACCAGAACAACATCCGCCAGATGCGCGCCCGGAGCGCCGCCAAGGAAACCGGATCACGCGGCGGATCGGGCGTGCTGGCGGAGACGCTGGCGCATGCGAAGAGCGCGGGCGTGAGCGCCGACGCGTTGCGCGGCTTCTTCAAGGAGGCCCTCGTCAGTCCGGTGCTGACGGCGCATCCGACCGAGGTCCGCCGCAAGAGCACCATGGACCGCGAGATGGAGATCGCGGCGCTGCTGGACAGCCGCGAGCGCCTTGCCATGACGGCGGACGAGGCCGCGGCCAGCGACGAGCAGTTGCGGCGCGAGGTGCTGACGCTGTGGCAGACCAATCTGCTCCGCCGGACCAAGCTCACCGTGCTCGACGAGGTCGCCAACGGCCTGTCGTTCTACGATTACACCTTCCTTCGCGAGGTTCCGCGCCTCATCAACGCGCTGGAGGATCGGCTGGAAGAGGGCGGCGAGCAGGCGGCAGCCGAGCTCGCCTCGTTCCTGCGCATGGGAAGCTGGATTGGCGGCGATCGTGACGGCAATCCCTTTGTCACCGCCGACGTCATGCGGGGCACGCTACGGCTGCAATCGAGCCGGGTGATGCAGTTCTATCTCAACGAGCTGCACGTGCTCGGCTCGGAATTGTCGATCGCGGCGCATCTTGCCGATATCTCCGAGGAGCTGCGCGCGCTCGCCGAGCGCTCGCCCGACACCTCGCCGCACCGGAGCGGCGAACCCTATCGCCTCGCGGTCTCTGGCATCTATGCCCGTCTGACCGCGACGGCCGAAAAGCTCCAGGTCGAGATCACGCGCCGCCCGGTCGGCAAGGGCGCGCCGTACGAGAGCGTCAGGGAACTGCAGGCCGATCTCGACGTGCTGCATCGCTCGCTGATCTCCAACAACGCCCGCGTCATCGCCCGCGGCCGGCTCCGGCTATTGCGCCGCGCCGTGGACTGCTTCGGCTTCCATCTGGCGCGACTCGACATCCGCCAGAACTCGGCGGTGCATGAGCGCACCATCGCCGAGCTGATCGATGCGGCAAATCCCGGCATGTCCTATCTCGCGCTCGGCGAGGAGGCGCGCATTGCGCTGCTCACCAACGAATTGCGCAGCACGCGCTCGCTGGTCTCGCAATTCATCAAGTACAGTGACGAGACGATGGGCGAGCTCAACGTATTCCATGCTGCCGCGGAGGCGCATGCGAAGTTCGGCTCGGACGCCATTCCCCAATGCATCATCTCGATGTGCAAGGGCATGTCGGACATGCTCGAAGTGGCCGTGCTGCTCAAGGAGGTCGGTCTCGTCAATCCGTCGGGGCGCAGCGCCATCAACGTCGTGCCCCTGTTCGAGACCATCGAGGACCTGCAGGCCTCATCCGGCATCATGGACCGCATGCTGGCGCTGCACGATTACCGCAGGCTCGTCGACAGCCGGGGCAGCGTGCAGGAGGTGATGCTCGGCTATTCCGACAGCAACAAGGACGGCGGCTTCGTCACCTCGGGCTGGGAGCTCTACAAGGCGGAGATCAATCTCGTCGAAGTGTTCGAGCGCCACGGCGTGCGCCTGCGCCTGTTCCACGGCCGTGGCGGCTCGGTCGGCCGTGGTGGCGGGCCGAGCTATGACGCGATCATCGCTCAGCCGGGCGGCGCGGTGAACGGCCAGATCCGCATCACCGAGCAGGGCGAGATCATCTCGTCGAAATATTCCAACGCCGAAGTCGGTCGCAACAATCTGGAGATCCTCGCCGCCGCGACGCTGGAGGCGAGTCTCTTGCATCCGCGCCAGAGCGCGCCGCGGCGCGAATATCTGACCGCGATGGACGAACTCTCGAGCCTCGCCTTCAAGGCCTATCGCGGCCTCGTCTACGAGACCGATGGGTTCGTCGACTATTTCTGGTCGTCGACCGTGATCAACGAGATCGCGACGCTCAACATCGGCAGCCGCCCGGCTTCGCGCAAGAAGACCCGCGCGATCGAGGATCTGCGGGCGATCCCCTGGGTGTTCTCCTGGGCGCAGTGCCGCCTGATGCTGCCCGGCTGGTACGGTTTTGGCAGCGCGGTCGAGACCTGGATCGCGGAGCATCCCGACAAGGGCATGCCGTTCCTCAAAGAACTCTACAAGGAATGGCCGTTCTTCCGCATGCTGCTGTCGAACATGGACATGGTGCTTGCAAAAAGCTCGATCGCGATCGCCTCGCGCTATGCGGAGCTCGTGCCGGACGAAGCCTTGCGCGAGAAAATTTTTGGCCGCATCCGCCGCGAATGGCATTCATGCATTGAGACGCTGCTCGATATCATGGGGCAGGACCGGCTGCTGCAAGGCAACCCGCTGCTGGAGCGTTCGGTGCGTCACCGCTTCCCTTATCTCGACCCGCTCAACCACGTGCAGGTCGAGCTATTGAAAGAGCACCGCGCGCAGAATCCGGACGAGCAGGTCCTGCGCGGCATTCAGCTCACCATCAACGGCATCTCGGCGGGCTTGCGGAATACGGGTTAGCGCAACACATTCAGTCGTCATGCCCGGGCTTGACCCGGGCATCCACGTCTCTGCGCAGTCGTGTCTGCACGTGGATGGCCGGGGCAAGCCCGGCCATGACGTGTGGAGGCGATGGGCGCTAAGCGGTGACCGTCACACCGGATCCCAGGTGAAGATGTCGGCCGAGCGATCGAGCTTGTAGAACGAACCCTTCAGCGCCGGCATCGCGTGCTCGGCGATCGACTGCGGTGTCCAGCCATCGCTGCTCTGCACGGAGCGGATCGGGCGTGACTGGCTCATCAGGAATATCTCGTTCATGCGGACGGCAAAGATCTGACCGGTGACGTCCTTGGCGGCGTCGCTGAGGAGATAGGCGACGACCGGCGCGATCAGTTCCGGGCCCATCTTCTGGATCTTCGCCACGCGCGCCTTCTCAGCGTCGGTCTCGGTCGGGATGGTGCCGATCATGCGGCTCCAGGCGAACGGCGAGACGCAGTTCGAGCGCACGTTGAAACGGTTCATGTCGAGCGCGATCGACTTCGACAGGCCGACGATGCCGAGCTTGGCCGCTGCGTAGTTAGCCTGGCCGAAATTGCCGATCAGGCCGGAGGTCGAGGTGAAGTGCACGAAGGAGCCGCTCTCCTGCTCGCGGAACAGCCGTGCGGCGGCGTGGCTGACATAGAACGAGCCCATCAGGTGCACCTTGATGACGGCCTCGAAGGCTTCCACGCTCATGCGGTGGAAGATCATGTCGCGCAGAATTCCGGCGTTGTTGACGACGCCGTCGAGCCGGCCGAAACGATCGGTCGCGCTCTTGACGATCTTGCTGGCGGGAATGGCTTCGGCGACGCTCTCGAAATTGGCCACCGCCGTGCCGCCACGCTTCTTGATCTCCTCCACGACCTCTTCCGCCGGTGCTGCGCTGGAGCCCGAGCCATCCGACGCTCCGCCGGGATCGTTGACGACGACTTTGGCGCCCTCGGCTGCGCACAGCAGCGCGATCTCTCGTCCGATGCCGCGGCCCGCGCCGGTGACGACGACGACCTTGTCCTGCAGTGAATTTGTCATGTGAGTTCTCCGCTATCTGTTCCAATCTCCGCCGTCATTCCGGGGCGCGAAGCGCGAACTATGGTGCGTAATTGCGCACCTGAGAATCTCGAGATTCCGGGTTCATGCCACGCATGCCCCGGAATGACGGGCTGTCACCTCTCGTTCGTGAACACGATCGTGCCGCTCGCGGCGAACATGCCGCCGACGCCGTGGCACACCGAAATCTTCGCGCTCGGTACCTGCGCCGGCGCGATGCCGCGCATCTGGCGCACGCTCTCTTGGAGCGCGTACATGCCGTACATGCCCGAATGCATGTAGGAGAGGCCGCCACCATTGGTATTGAGCGGCAGCTTGCCGCCGGGCCGCGTGTTGCCGTCGGCAATCAAACTGCCTGTCTCCTCATAGGGCATGAAGCCGAGATCGCCGAGACCGAACAGCGGCAGATGCGCGAACGCGTCATAGATCATGAGATGATCGACGTCCTTGTGCGCGATGCCGGCTTCCTTGAAGGCGAGCGGACCCGCGACCTTGAAGGCACGCGAGGAGTTGAACGTCTCCATCTGACTGACCATCGGCGTCTCCACGCTCTCGCCGGTGCCCATGATGTAGACCGGCTTGTGCGGAAAATCCCTGGCGCGGTCGGCCGAGGTCAGGATCAGCGCGCCGCCGCCGTCGGTGACGAGACAGCACTGCAGCAGCCGGAACGGGTAGGCGATCATGCGCGAGTTGAGCACGTCGGCGACCGTGATCGGCTCCTTCATCATCGCGCGCGGGTTCTTCGCCGCCCATTCCCGCTGCACCACCGCCACCATCGCAAGCTGCTCATGGGTGATGCCGTAGGTCTTCATGAAGCGCAGCACGGGAATCGGGAACATGCTGGGCGGGCCGTAGACGCCGAAGGGTGCCTCGAACTGGCCGTTGAGGCTGTCCGGCGCGGTAAAGCGCGGCTGCTTGCCGATCATCGACTTGCCGCTCTCGGCATGGGTGATCAGCACGGTCTTGCACAGGCCGGCTTCGATGGCTGCGGCGGCATGGCGAACGTGGAGCATGAACGAGCATCCGCCGACCGACGTACCGTCGACCCAGGTCGGCTTGATGCCGAGATAATGGCAGACCTGCTGCGGCGTCTCGACGGCGGTGGCAAAGCCGTCGATGTCGGACAGCTCCAGTCCGGCGTCCGCGATGGCATTGAGCGCCGCATCCGCATGAAGTTGGAGCTGCGACATGGTTGGGATGACGCCGAGCTCGGTGGTCTCGGCTGCGCCCACGACGGCAACCTGGTTCCTGCGCATGGCCTATCCCTTCGCCGGACGGAACACGGGGAGGGTGATGGCATCATCGAGCTTCTGAAAGACGACCTCGAGCTTCATGTCGAGCGCGAGTGCTTCCGGCGTCTGCGGACAGTCGATGATGTTGCTCATCATCCGAGGCCCCTCCGCAAGCTCGACCACAGCGATCGCGTACGGTGGAGTGAAGCCCGGCGCGGCGGGGCGGTGGTTGATCACATAGCTGTAGAGAAAACCCTTGCCGCTCGCCTTGAAGATGCTGACCTTGCGGGAAGCGCAGGACGGGCAGAACGGACGCGGAGGGAAATAGACATGCGCGCAGGCGACGCAGCGTTGCAGGCGCAGCTCGCCCGCTTTCGTGCCGTCCCAGAAATGCTGCGTTTCCGGCGTCGGCTTCGGTCGCGCGCGCTGCGGTTCGGCCATTGCGGCAGGTCCTCCCAAGTATGTCCTCCCAAGACGCAGGCGTCACGCCCGCCCGTTTCGATCTTGATGCGACAATTGACTATTGGCAGTCAACGGTCCAGCGACGTGCGCGCATGGTAACTATACCGTCTCGCGCGCAATGCTTGTGTCGAACTGAGCCAGCGCGATAGATTGCGCGTGCCAATATTCCGTGAGACAGACATGCCCAACTTTTTTCCGACACTGGCGAAGCTTGCCGAAGACCTCGAGAGTGGCCGCACAACCTCCCGAAAGCTGGTTGAGGAATGCCTCGCCAGGATCGCCGATCCGGCCGGCGAAGGCCAACGCACCTTCATCCATGTCGACAAGGTTGCGGCGCTCGCCTCGGCTGATGCGATGGATGGATTGCGCAAGGCCAACGCGGCGCCGTCGCGCTATGCTGGTATCCCGATCTCGATCAAGGACCTCTTCGACATCAAGGGGCAGACGACGCGCGCGGGCTCGCGGGCGCTCGACGATTCCGATCCGGCGGAGCACGACGCGGCGGCGGTGGCGCGGCTGCGCCGTGCCGGCTTCGTGGTGATGGGGCGGACCAACATGACCGAGTTCGCCTATTCCGGCATCGGCATCAATCCGCATTTTGGCACGCCGAAGGGCGCCTGGAACCGGGCCGAGGGCCACGTGCCTGGCGGCTCGTCCTCCGGCGCGGCGGTGTCCGTGCTGGACGGTATGGCGCATGCTGCGCTCGGTACCGACACCGGTGGCTCCTGCCGCATTCCGGCGGCCTATAACGGCATCGTCGGCTACAAGCCGACGCAACGTCGCGTGCCGCTCGATGGCTCAGTGCCACTGTCATTCTCGCTCGACAGCATCGGCCCACTGGCGCGAACGGTCAGTTGCTGTGCGGTACTCGACGCCGTGCTGGCGGACGAGCCGATCGTTCCGCTGAAGCCGCGCCCGGTGAAGGGCATGCGGCTTGCGGTGCCGACCACCATTGCACTCGACGACCTCGATACGGCCGTGGCGCAGACCTTCGAGCGGGCGCTGGAAGCGCTCGCCAGTCACGGCGCCGCCATCGAGCGCATCGAGATGTCGGAATTCCACGACATCGGCCCGATGAACGCCAAGGGCGGCTTTGCGGCCGCCGAAAGCTTCGCATGGCATCGCTACCTCATCACGGCCAAGGGTGACGTCTATGATCCCCGCGTCGCGGTTCGGATCATGCGCGGCGAGGCGCAGACTGCGGCCGACTACATCGATCTTCTCAACGAGCGCCGCTCGCTGATCGCGCGGGTCAATGCACGGATCGCGCCCTATGACGCGCTGGTGCTGCCGACCACCGCCAACACGCCGCCGAAGATCGCCGATCTTGCCGACGACAAGGCGTTCACCACGGCTAACCTGCGTGCCTTGCGCAACTGCACGCTCATCAACATGATCGATGGCTGCGCTATCTCGCTGCCGGCCCATCGCGAGGGCGAGGTTCCCGTCGGCCTGATGCTGGCAGGCGCTGGTGGATCGGACCATCGCATTTTCGAGCTTGCTGCCGGCATGGAGGCCGTGATCCGTGTTTGACCTGACCTTCACCGTCGACGCCCAGGACACGACAACGCCGCTGACGCTTGCGATCGACCAGGCCGTCATCGCCGGCTGGACCGGCCGCGATCCCGTCGCGCGCGACAAGCACATTGCCGAGCTTGAGGCCGTCGGCATCGCGCGGCCGGCATCGACGCCGATCTACTACCGCGTCTCGGCGCGGCGGCTGACGATGGAAGACTGCATCGAATGTTGCGGCGGCGAGTCCTCTGGCGAGGTCGAATTCGTGTTGATCGGCTGGCAGGGCCGCATCTTCGTCGGCTGCGGCTCTGATCATACCGACCGCAAGGTCGAGGCCTACAGTGTGACCGTCTCGAAGCAGATGTGCGACAAGGTCGTCGCGCCCGTGCTGTGGGAACTCGAGGATGTGATCGACCACTGGGACAAGATGATCCTGCGCTCCTACGCCTGGATCGAGGGCGAGCGCGTGCTCTATCAGGAAGGCACGCTGGAGGCGATGCTGCCGGTCGATGAGCTGATCGCGCGCGGGTTCGACGATAAGAAGCTGCCCGATGGTTGCGCGATGTTCGGCGGCACCTTCGCGGCCAAGGGCGGCATCCGCCCCGCCGACCGCTTCGAGTTCGAGCTGGAGGATCCGGTGCTGAAGCGGACGATCAAGCACGCCTATGATGTGATTACGCTGCCGGTGCTGGGCTGATGCGTCTCCACCGTCATTGCGAGGAGCTCGCGACAAAATTGCGAAGCAATTTTGCGCTGAGGCGACGAAGCAATCCAGGCGGTTCCGCGGGAAGATTCTGGATTGCTTCGCTTCGCTCGCAATGACGGGGAGGCGGTCGGAAATCGGGTGGCGGCGTGGGCGCCGGGGGTGCGAGGATGAATGCCATGACAGCGATCGCACGAAAACCAGCCCAATTCTCCTCCGCAGCTCGTGCCGCCAGGGTCGACGAACTCGACTGGGCGCACATCGAGGGCGAGCTCGACGCGCAGGGTTGCGCAGTTCTGAAGAGCCTGCTCACGCCCGACGAATGCCGCAGCGTAGCCGCGCTCTATCCCGACGACGCACACTTCCGCAGCCGCATCGTCATGGGCCGTCATGGCTTTGGCCGGGGCGAGTACAAGTATTTCTCCTATCCGCTCCCCGATCTGATCGCGCAATTGCGCCCGGCGCTCTACGCACATCTGCATGGCGTGGCCAATCGTTGGAACGAGGCGATGGGGATCGACATCCGTTATCCCGCGGCGCATGCGGCGTTCCTGAAGCGTTGCCACGAGGCGGGGCAGAGCAGGCCGACGCCGCTGCTGCTGCAATACGAGGCCGGCGACTTCAACTGCCTGCACCAGGATCTCTATGGCGAGCACGTCTTCCCGATCCAGGTCGCGATCCTGCTTTCGGAGCCCGGGCGCGATTTCACTGGCGGCGAGTTCGTGCTGACCGAGCAGCGCCCGCGCATGCAGTCGCGCGCCGAGGTCGTGCCTCTCGCACAGGGCGATGCGGTGGCTTTCGCCGTGCATCATCGCCCGGTGCATGGGACACGCGGCACCTATCGGGTTAATCTGCGCCACGGCGTCAGCCGGATCCGGTCCGGACAACGCCATACGCTGGGGGTGATCTTTCATGATGCGAAGTGAGCGCAGCCGTTGACGGCGGATTTGTTTGACAGCCTCGCCGAGGCGCAGCCACCGCGCGAAGACATCGCGGACGGAGCCGTGCTGCTGCGTGGATTTGCGAAGCCGATCGAGCACGCGCTGATTACCGCCGTCCGCGCGATCACGGCGCAGTCGTCGTTTCGGCAGATGACGACGCCCGGCGGCTATCAGATGTCGGTAGCGATGACGAATTGCGGCGAGCGCGGCTGGATCACCGATCACACCGGCTATCGCTATGACCCGATCGATCCGCTGTCCGAAAAGCCGTGGCCGGCTATGCCGCCGATATTCCGAGACCTGGCGAAACGCGCGGCCGAGGAGAGAGGTTTTCCCGACTTCGCGCCCGATGCGTGCCTCGTCAATCTCTACGAGCCCGGCACGCGACTGTCGCTGCATCAGGACAAGGACGAGCTGGATCTCTCAGCACCGATCGTGTCGGTCTCGCTCGGCCTTCCCGCGATCTTCCTGTTCGGCGGCATGGCGCGCAGCGACAAGCCGCGCCGCTTTCGGCTGGTGCACGGCGACGTCGTGGTGTGGGGCGGGCCCTCGCGGCTCGCTTATCATGGCGTCGCGCCGCTCGCCGATGGCGAGCATGCGCTGCTCGGCCGCCAACGGATCAACCTGACCTTCCGCAAGACGCGATGAAGCCGCGGCTCAAGGCTTCGGCGGATGAATGAACGCCCAGGGGCTGACTTCCGAGTCGCGCGGCACTTCGATCGACAGGAGATACGGCCCGCCATGGGCGAGCGCCTTCTCCAGTGCGGCCTTGAAATGATCCGGTGAGGTCACGCGCGCAGCCGCGACACCAAAGGACTCCGCGAGCTTGACGAAATCCGGATTGACGAGATCGGAAGCCACCACACGGCCGTCAAATCGCTCGCGCTGGTCGCGGCGCACGTTGCCATAGGCGTTGTTGTTGAACACCAAAGTCACCACGGCGATGTTGAACTGTACGGCGGTGGCAAGCTCCTGGACACCGAACATGAAGCCGCCGTCGCCGGTGATCGCCACGACCGGTTTGTCGGGATTGGCGACCTTGGCCCCCAACGCAGTGGGGAAGCCGGAGCCGAGCGTGCCCTGATAGCCCGAGGTGATGAAAGTGCGCGGCTCGTAGATCGGAAAGCCGTACCAGGAGGCGAAGCCGACCTGCGATAATTCGTCGGTGACAACAGCGTTTGCCGGCAACACGTCGCGCAGGATGTTGAGATACGCCATCTGCGGCTGGATGCGCTGGATCTCCGCTTGGGCGGACGCGGTCGCCTCGCGGATCGCCGCGCGCCGGCCACTGGTCTTGCTGTAGCCCGCCTTGCGGACGGCGGCTGCAAGATCGGCGGTCGCGGCCTTGGCATCGGCAACAACCGGCGCGTCCGCGGAAAAGCGTCGCATCTCAACCGGGTCGATATCGATCCGGATGCACTTCAATCCGTCCGGACGATACGGCCAGCGCGACATGGTGGGCAGCTCGAGCCGCGTGCCGATGCCGATCATGAGATCAGTGTTCGGCCACAGCTTGTAGGCGGCCGCCATGGTGAGCCCAAGCTCGTGAGCATTGGAGACGATGCCGCGACCGCTGCGAAAGGCGACGACGGGGGCGTCGATCATCTCGGCGAGTTCGAGGATCTCTTCGCGCGCGTCGATCGCGCCGCTGCCGACGAAGATCATCGGTGCCTTCGCGGCCTTGATCAGGCTAGCGGCCTGTTTCACGGCGTCTGGATCGGGCTGCGGTGGAGGCAAGAGCGCCAACACCTGCGCAGCCGCCGTGTGGGCGCGCTGCGTGAAGACGTCCCAAGGCATCTCGACCGAGGCGGGGCCGCGACGTCCCGACAGCATCTCCTGAAATGCACGCGCGACCACCGTCGGCGCGTTGGCCGCCGCTTCGATCCTGTCAGCCCATTTCACATAGCTGCGCAGGGTCGCGAGCTGATCCGGCATTTCATGCAGGTGCCCGCGGCCCTTGCCGAGAAAGGCTGTCGGCACCTGGCCGGTGACGCAGAGCACCGGCTCGTTGCAGCCAAAGGCGGTCAGAAGCGCGGCGCTCGCATTGAGCACGCCGGGGCCGGGCACCACGCTGAACACGCCGGGCTTGCCGCTCGCGCGCGCGTAGCCGAACGCCATGTAACCGCAGGCCTGCTCGTGCCGCGCGCCGATCACCTTGAGCTGCGCCTGGTGGAAGGCGTCGAACAGTCCGTAGACCTGCGCGCCGGGCAGGCCGAACACGGTGTCGACGCCATGGGCGACGAGGCCGCTTACGATCGCTTCGCCGCCGGTGAGGGTAGCCATGGTTGTCTTCCAATCCAGATGTCAGGCTTCGTCGACGACGCCGTTGCGCAACAGGCCGATGCCGTCGGCTTCGACTTCGATGACATCACCGGGCTTGAGATAGCGCGGCGGATCGAAGCGTGCTCCGGCGCCGGTCGGCGTGCCCGTGACGATGATGTCGCCGGGAACGAGCGTTGCGAAGGTCGAGATGTAGTTGATGAGATAGCGGAACGGGAAGATCAGCCGGCTGGTAGAGTCGTCCTGCCGGAGCTCACCGTTGACGCGTGTGGTCAACCGTACATCCGCAAGCTGTGATTCCTGCTTGTAGGGCACCAGCCACGGGCCGAGGCTACCGCTGGAATCGAAATTCTTGCCCTGCGTGACGTTGAATTTTGCGTGCCGCAGCCAGTCGCGTACTGAGCCCTCGTTGCAGAGAGTGATGGCCGCAATGTGGTCGAGTGCGGTGCTTTCCGGAATGTGCCGGCCGGCCTTGCCGATCACGAGCACGATCTCGCCTTCATAGTCGAGCTGCGCGGACGCGCGCGGGCGCACCAACGGCGTCTCGTGGCCGACGAAGGAGCGCGGCGAGCGCATGAACATGCTCGGATATTTCGGCGCGTCCTGGCCATCCCTGTACTCGGCGTTGCGGTCGGGATAGTTGACGCCGATGCAGATGATCTTTTCCGGCGCAGGCACCGGCGGCAGCCATGTGATGTCGGCGAGCGCGTGATCCGGCGTAAGGGCGGCAGCGTCTTCTGCAAAGCTTACCAGCTTGCCGACTGCGATCACCTCGCGCAGTGTCGGATAGTCCTTGGCGTGGCGCGTGGAGAGATCAACGATGCCGCCGTCGACGACGACACCGTATTTGGTCGCACCCTTGACGGAGTAAGTGGCGAGGCGAGGGGCTGTCATCACTCAATCCGCCACCAGCACGTCGGCCACGAATTTCGGCTCGCGTACGGCCTGGCCCGTGAACGGCGAGCCCTGCTCGAACCATGAGCGCGGGGCGGGCGCGCCCCACAGCGTCTGCCGGCGCGGATCGCGCAGCGACCAGCGCAGCGGCTCGTGGTCGTGATCGCCGGTGAAATAATCGCTGGTGTAAAGCTCGAGACGATGACCGTCGGGATCGCGGACATAGAGGAAGAACGCGTTCGAGATACCGTGGCGTCCGGGACCGCGCTCGATGTTCTTCACAAAGCCCTGCGAGGCCATCACGTCGCAGAGATGGATGATGTTCATCGCCGTCGGCGTCCAGTAGGCGAAATGATGCAGGCGCGGGCCCTTGCCGTTGGTGATGGCGAAGTCGTGGACGTTGCCCTTGCGATGCATCCAGGCGGCGGCGATGCGGCCGTTCGGCCCATCCTCCTCGGCATATTCGGTGAGACGGAAGCCGAGCCGCGCGTAGAAGTCGACCGTGTCCTGCACTTCGGCGGCGAAGACGTTGAAGTGATCGAGCCGCTGCGGGTGGCATCCCCGGTAGAGATCGTAGCGGCGCAAGAGATGAGGCCGCTTCTCCATCGAGGCGTAGAGCTCGATCTGGAAGCCGAAAGGATCGGTGAATTGCAGCGTGCGAGCCTGGAAGGGCTGGTCGACGAATGCGTGCTTGAGACCGTTCTCGGTGAGGAACGCAGCCGCCTTGTCCAGATCCTTTTCGTTGCCGACCTTGAAGCCGAGGCGGTTGCAGGCCGGCACGGCGGCCTTGCGTAGCACCAGCGAATGGTGCTGATGCTCCTCGGCGCCGCGCAGGTACACGACGCTGTCGTCGGCATCCTCGACATGCAGCCCGACGGTGGTCTCGTAAAATTCGCGGCTAAGCTTCAGATCGGTCACGTCGAGCACGGCGTGGCTCGAACGGATGATGTTGAAGGGCGGCTCGAAGACGTGTTGCGGTGCCGGCATTGCGTTTCCCCTCTCTAGGCCCGTCATTCCGGGGCGGTCCGTCAGGACCGAACCCGGAATCTCGAGGTTCCCCGATGCGCAATTGCGCATCTGTGGTTCGACGCTTCGCGTCGTCCCGGGACGACTGCTTCCCTAAATTCCCAGTTTCTGAATCTTGTGCGTGCCCCGCGCGAGCGAGACGTGCTTGGTTTCCATGTAGAAGTCGAACGAATAGTCGCCGCCGTCGCGGCCGATCCCCGACGCCTTCATGCCGCCGAACGGCGTCGGCAGATGGCGGACATTCTCCGAGTTCAGCCAGATCATGCCGGCTTCGAGCGCATCGGCGACACGCAGCGCGCGGCCCATGTCGTTGGTCCAGACGTAGCCGGTGAGGCCATAGCGGATGTCGTTGGCGATCTCGATCGCGTCGGTCTCGTCGCTGAAGGGCAGCACGGTGAGGAACGGGCCAAACACTTCCTCCTGCGCGACACGCATCTTGCTGTGCGCGCCGGTCACCAGCGTCGGCTGCACGTAGTGCCCTCCGCCGGGGCCGTCATGGACCTTGCCGCCAGCGGCAATGACCGCGCCGTCCTCGCGGGCGACGTCGAAATAGGAGCAGACCTTTGCAAGATGCCGCTCGTGGATCAGCGGTCCGATCTCGGTCGCGGGATCGAGAGGGTGGCCAACCCTGATCGCCTTCACGCGCGCGGTGAGCTTCTCGACGAATTTTTCGGCAATGCTCGCCTGGATCAAAAGCCGGCTGGAGGAGGTGCAGCGCTCGCCGTTGAGCGAGTAGATCATGAACACGACCGCATCGAGCGCGCGGTCGAGGTCGGCGTCGTCGAACACGATCACCGGGTTCTTGCCGCCGAGCTCGAAATGCACGCGCTTCAGCGTTGGCGCGCCCTGCTTCATGATCGCCGAGCCGGTCGCGCTCTCACCGACGAAGCCGATCGCCTTGATCGCGGGATGCTCCGTCAGCGCCTTGCCGGCCTCTTCGCCAAATCCGTGCACGGTGTTGAGCACGCCATCGGGGATGCCGGCCTGCTTGGCGAGCTTGGCGAGGAGATCGGCGGTGACGGGCGACCATTCCGCCGGCTTGTGCACCACCGTGCAGCCGGCCGCGAGCGCTGGGGCGATCTTCCAGGTCGAGAGCATGAACGGCGTGTTCCACGGCGTGATCACGCCCACAGGGCCGATCGGCACACGCGTGGAGACGTTCCAGTGCTCCTCGCTCGGCGTATTCAGGCCGTCGCGCGCCTCAGCGCATTTGTCGGCGAAGAAACGAAAATTCTCGGCGGCGCGGATCGCGGCTTTCGCCATGAAGCGATAGGCCTGGCCGGTGTCGATGCATTCGAGCACGGCGATGTCGTCGGCGTTGTCCTCGATCGCGTCGGCCACCCGATGCAGCAGCTTGCGTCGCATCGCAGGTCCCATGTCGCGCCAGGACTTGAAGGCAGTCGCGGCGGCGGTCGCGGCACGGTCGATATCCTCGGCATTGCCGCGCGCGACGCTTGCGAGCGTCGCGCCGTCGACCGGAGACTTCGTCTCGAAGGTCTCGCCGGAGATCGAGGCGACGGTCTTGCCGTCGATCATGTGGCCGATGCCGTCGGCACGCAATCTCTTCAGCAGCGGCGCGACGCGCTCGCGGTTGGCCTGGAAGACGTCGGCTTTCGGCGTGGGCTTATCCAGGGGTGGCCTCCGCTTTCAGGGCATCGTGGATGTTGTTGCGCTTCCAGCTCGTCTCCTTGTCGTTGATCTGCATGTCGAACGACAGGGCGAACTTCGAGCTTGCGAAGACGGGATCGAGATGCCTGGAGAGGGCCTGGAAGACGTGCTCGCCGGCTTTCTTGCGGGTGGCGAGATCGCGGCCTTCGCCGATGCGCAGCACCATGTCGAGAAAGGCAAGGTCCTTGCCTCCGTCAGCGATCGCGTAGTGCTCGCATTTGATCGCGCGGACGCGGATGCCGCCGAGCGGGAAGATGCCGGTCTCGACCGCCGCCTTGCGCACGACCTCGCACAGCGCGCTCACGTCGACGCGGTCATCGAGATTGGCCGAATATTCGATGGTGAAATGCGGCATGGCGGTTTCGCTCCCTGTGCTTCTTGTTTGTCAGGCGAAGTAGCAGCTCACCGAGCCGTAGGCACCATAGTCGGCTTGAATTGTGTCGCCCTTGCGGGTCTCGATCGGGCGGATGAAAGAGCCGGCGAGCACGACCTGTCCCGGCTCGAGCGCAAGACCGAGCGGCGCGATCTTGTTGGCGAGCCAGGCGACCGCGGTTGCGGGATGATTGAGCACGCCGGCGGCAAGGCCGGTCTCCTCGAGCTGGCCGTTCTTGAAGCACAGCGCGCCGATCCAGCGCAGGTCGGCCTCCAAGGGGCGGATCGGGCGGCCGCCGAGTACGATGCCGGCGTTGGCCGCATTGTCGGCGATAGTATCGAAGATTTTTCGTGTCGCCTTGGTCTTGGGATCGACGCGTTCGATCCGCGTGTCCAGAATCTCGAGCGCGGGCACCACGAAGTCGGTGGCGTTGAGCACGTCGAACATCGTGCAGTCTGGACCTGAAAGCCGCTTGCTCATGATGAAGGCGAGTTCGGCCTCGATGCGCGTCGCGATGAAGCGGTCGGTCGGCACCAGTCCGCCATCGGCGAAGAACATGTCGTCGAGAAGCACGCCGGAATCCGGCTCGTCGATGTTGAGCGCGCTCTGCATCGCCTTCGAGGTGAGGCCGATCTTGTGGCCTTTGACGAGGCGGCCCTCGCCGAGCTTGATGTCGACCCAGGCTTTCTGAATCGCGTAAGCATCGGTGATGGTGATGGCGGGATAGTCCTGCGAGAGCTGCCTGACCTGCGTGCGCGTCTTCTCCGCCTGGTGCAGACGCCTCGCGCCGCTCAGAATATCGTCGTTGGAAAGCGCCATTTGTGATCTTACAAATCGTGGTGCCGAGAGATACTTAACATGTTAAATGAATTCGTCAAACCGTATTCTGGTTTGCTGCAGTGCAAACGTTTTGAGATTGAGGGCGGAGCATCATCGTGAAGAAGAAACCGGCTGATCCAGCGAACGGAGGCGCGCCTGCCGCCCGGCATGTACCGATGCGCGAGTTTTCGCGTTCGCTGCCGATGTCGCTGCTGAGGGCGCGCGAGGCGGTGATGCGGCAGTTCCGCCCTTCGCTGCGCCAGCATGGTCTCACCGAGCAACAATGGCGCATCCTGCGCGCGCTTGCGGCCATCGACGCGGTCGAGGTCACGGAACTCGCGCGCACGGCGTTTCTTCTCGGGCCCAGCCTGTCGCGCATCCTGCGCGATCTCGAAGGCCGCCATCTGATCGAGCGAAAGACGGCGAAAGAGGATCAGCGCCGCAGCATGGTGTCGATCTCCGAGAAGGGTGTGAAGTTGATGGCGGTCGTGGCGCCGACGTCGGAAGCGATTTATGCCGAGATCACGCGACGCTTTGGCGCCCGCAAGCTCGCTGAGCTTCAGGAGATGCTGGGCGAACTCGAGCAGAGCCTTGCAGGACTTGGAAGTGCCGACGAGGCAATAGCCGAGGAGTGAAACCAGATATGCGCGCGGCAGCGGCAAGAACGATGGACATGGCCGGTTTTTTTCGCTCAAAGTGCCGCCCAAGCCGATCCGCCCAAAATCGGCGCCGGGACCGGATGATGCCGCATCTGCAACCAGCTCATCCGGCAGGGAACAAGAAGGTAGAGGCAAATAGACTCGTTATGGTCACCATTCAGGTTGAGAAGCTGATCGACTTCGTCACGGAGGTGTTTTCGCACGCGGAGTCCTCGCCGGAAGAAGCCAGACGCATCGCGACGTATCTGACCACCGCCAATCTCACCGGCCATGACAGCCACGGCGTGATCCGCGTGCCCGTCTATATCCGCTGGAAGAAGACGGGGAACGTAATCCCGAACCAGAATGCGGAAGTGGTGCTCGATACGCCCTCGCTTGCGGTGGTCGACGGCAAGTTCGGCTACGGCCAGACGGTTGCACCGCAGGCGGTGAGGATCGGCATCGAGAAGTGCAGGAAGGCGGGCCTCGCCGCGGTCGCCCTGCGCAATGCCGGCCATATCGGCCGCGTCGGCGATTGGGCCGAGATGGCTGCGGCCAAGGGACTGGTCTCGGTCTATTTCGTCAACGCCGCCGGCTCGCTGCTGGTCGCGCCGTTCGGCGGCGTTCAGAAGCGGCTGTCGACCGCGCCCTACTGCGTCGGCATTCCGCGCGAGGGCCAGGATCCGATCGTGCTGGACTTTGCAACGTCGATCGTTGCCGAAGGCAAGGTGCTGGTCGCAAGCCGTGGCGGCAAGAATCTGCCAAAGGGCGCGCTGGTGGATTCCGACGGCGCGCTGAGCGAGGACCCTGTTGTGCTCTATGGGCCATACACGCCCGACGGGCCACGCGACCACACTCAGGGAACGGGCGCGATTCGCGCCTTTGGCGAGCACAAGGGCTCGGGCCTTGCGTTCATTTGCGAACTGCTCGGCGGCGCGCTGACCGGAACCGGCGCTACCTCGGGCGGCCGCCGCTTCGCCAATGGCATGCTGGCGTTCTTCGTCGATCCCAAAGTGGTCGACACGTCAGATGTTTTCGACGCCGAAGTGTCGCGCTACGTCGACTTCATCCGGGCCACCAAGCCGATGACCGGCGTCGAGCAGGTGCTGATCCCCGGCGACCCCGAAAGAAAAACCCGGGCCGAGCGCACCCGGAACGGCGTGCCCTTGCCGGATGACACCTGGGCAGCGATAGTGAATACCGCCCGCGATGTCGGTGTCAGCGAGACCAGTATTCAGAGGGCGACGAGCTAATTCACTTTCGTCATTGCGAGGAGCCCGCGACAAGATTGCGTAGCTATTTTGCGCTGGAGCGACGAAGCAATCCAGAGTGTTGCCGCGGAGAGATTCTGGATTGCTTCGCTTCGCTCGCAATGACGGCGAGGAAGAGCCAACAGGGAAGGAAGGAAACGTGGCGAATAAAGTCAAGGAAATCTGGAAGTCGGGCAGGGCCGTCGTCAATGCGTGGCTTGCGATCCCCTCCGGCTTCTCGGCCGAAGTGATCGCGCAATGCGGCTTCGACAGCGTCACCGTCGACATGCAGCATGGGGTGCAGGACTATCTGTCGATGGTTCAGTGCTTCCAGGCGATGGACAAGCATCCCGTGACGCCGATGGTGCGTGTGCCCTGGAACGAGCCCGGCATCATCGGCAAGGTACTTGATGGCGGCGCCTATGGCGTCATCTGCCCGATGGTCAACACGCCGCAGGAGGCCAGGAACCTCGTTTCCTATGCAAAGTATCCGCCGAAGGGCGTACGCTCCAACGGGCCGATCCGTGCCGGCATGTACGGCACTGCTGGCACGTACCAGAAGACGGCGAACGACGAGACCGTATTGCTGCCGATGATGGAGACCAGGACCGCGGTCGAGAACATGGAGGCGATCCTCGATGTCGAGGGCATCGACGGCGTCTATATCGGCCCGTCCGACCTCGGCTTCTCCTACGGGCTCGAACCGAAGCTGGACCGCAGCGAGCCGGAGATTCTTGCGATCTACGAAAAGATCATCAAGGAATGCGGCAAGCGTGGCCTCAACGCAGGCATCCATTGCAGCGGCGCGGAAGGTGCCGCACGCGCGATCAACATGGGCTTCAAGCTGGTGACGTTGTCGAACGAGGTCGGTCTGATGTCGACCTATGCCAGGATGCAGGTGAACCAGACCCGGAAGGATTCCGGCGGCAAGGCTTAAATGCTTGGCGAATGGCGAATGGGGAGTAGCGAATAGCGCTGCTTCCTTTCGCTACTCGCCATTCCCTATTCGCTACACGCCTCCGAAGGAGAAACGATCATGACCCCAGCCCCCGTCATCCGCCTGCATCCTGATGATGGCGTGGTGATCGCGCGTGCGAGCCTGCCGCCTGGAACGGTGGTGGCTGACGGTGTGACGGCGGTCGACCGCATCCCGTCGGGGCACAAGGTCGCGATCAAGCCGATTGCTGTGGGCGAGCCGGTCAGGCGCTACGGCCAGATCATCGGCTTTGCCACCGCGCCGATCGCGCCCGGCCAGCACGTGCACACGCAGAATTGCGGCATGGGCGATTTTGCCAAGGACTATGCCTATTGCGCCGACGTCAAGCCGACGCCGAATTTCGATCTGCCGGCGACCTTCGAGGGCATCCGCCGCCCCGACGGCCGCGTCGCTACGCGCAACTATATCGGCATCCTGACCTCGGTGAATTGCAGCGCGCATGTCGCTGGCCTCGTCGCCGACGTCTTCAAGAAAAATCCTTTCACCGGCGAAAATCCGCTGGCCGAATTCCCCAACGTCGACGGCGTCGTCGCGCTGACGCACAAGACCGGCTGCGGCATGACGCAGAACGAGCCGCTGGCGCTGCTCCGCCGCACGCTCGGCGGCTACGCGCGGCACGTCAATTTCTCCCACGTGATCGTGCTCGGCCTTGGCTGTGAGGTGAACCAGATCGGCGGCCTGATGGAGGAGCAGAAGCTCGCCGGCCGCCTGCGCGCGATGGACATCCAGGAGGTCGGCGGCACCCGCAAGACGGTCGAGGCCGGCGTTGCCTTCGTGCGCGAGGCGCTCGCGGACGCCAACAACGTAAAACGCGAAGCGGTGCCGGCGAGCGAACTGACCGTGGCGCTGCAATGTGGCGGCTCGGACGGCTATTCCGGCGTGTCAGCCAATCCCGCGCTCGGCGCGGCCAGCGATCTCATCGTGCGTCACGGTGGCACCGTGATCCTGTCGGAGACGCCGGAGACCTACGGCGCCGAACATCTGCTCACGCGCCGCGCGGTCAGCCGCGAGGTCGGCGAAAAGCTCGTCGATCTCATGCGCTGGTGGGAAGAGTATACCGAGCGCGAAGGCGCCGAGATGAACGCCAATCCGAGCCCCGGCAACAAGGCCGGCGGCCTCACCACGATTCTCGAGAAGTCACTCGGCGCGATGGCCAAGGCCGGCACCACCAATCTCGTCGACGTGCTGCGCTATGCCGAGCCGGTGACGAAGAAGGGCTTTGTGTTCATGGATACGCCCGGCTACGACCCGGTTGCGGCAACGGGTCAGGTCGCAGGCGGCGCCAATCTCGTTTGCTTCACGACCGGCCGTGGCAGCGTGTTCGGCTGCAAGCCCGCGCCGTCGATCAAGCTTGCGACCAACACGCCCATGTACAAGCGCATGGAAGAGGACATGGACGTCAATTGCGGGACCGTCCTCGAAGGCTCCGAGACGGTCGAAGAGTGCGGCCAGCGCATCTTCGATCTCATCTTGAAGACGGCCTCGGGCCAGCCGACCAAGAGCGAGAGCTTTGATTTCGGCGGCGCCGAGTTCGCGCCGTGGGTGATTGGCGCCACGATGTAACGTCACCGGGTAGCCCGGATTTCGCTTCGGTCCATCCGGGCAACGGGGGGACTATGGCGGATACTTCCTAGGCACGCGCTGCCCGTTGTTAGTGCTTGATCGCGATGACATCAGGTGTTCTGCTCAAAAAAGCTGCTGGAGCACCGCATCCGTGTCGATCTACGTCGCATTACACCACGTCACGCACTACAAATACGACCGTCCGATCGATCTCGGCCCGCAGACCATCCGCTTGCGGCCGGCGCCACACACGCGAACGCCGATCCTGAGCTATTCGCTCAAGGTCACCCCGCCCAATCACTTCGTGAACTGGCAGCAGGACCCGCAAGGCAACTGGCTGGCGCGCTACGTCTTTCCGGAGAAGACGACGGAGCTCAAGATCGAGGTCGATTTCACGGCGCAGATGACCGTGGTCAACCCGTTCGACTTCTTCGTCGAACCCTATGCCGACAGCTTTCCGTTTCAGTACCCCCAGGATCTCAGGACCGAGCTTGCGCCTTATCTCGAGACCAACACGCCGGGTCCGCTGTTTGCCGAATATCTTGCGTCGATCCCGCGCGAGGCCAGCAACACCGTCAACTTCCTGGTCGAGCTCAATCGCAAGCTCCAGGAGCGGGTGCGCTACATCATCCGCATGGAGCCGGGGGTGCAGACGCCCGAGGAAACGCTCAGCTCCGGTGCCGGCTCGTGCCGTGACTCCGCCTGGCTCCTGATCCAGTCGCTGCGCCATCTTGGCCTCGCCGCGCGCTTCGTCTCCGGCTATCTGATCCAGATCCGTCCCGACATCGATCCGATCGAGGGGCCGCCCGAGGTGGAGAATGACTTTACGGACCTGCACGCCTGGGCGGAGGTTTATCTTCCGGGTGCGGGCTGGATCGGCTTTGACGCAACGTCCGGCATGCTGGCGGGCGAGGGGCACATTCCCGTAGCCGCAACGCCGCATTACCGTTCGGCCGCGCCGATCTCCGGCAGCGCCGGCTTCGCCGAGGTCGAGTTCGCCTTCGAGATGAGCGTGAGGCGAATCCGCGAAGCGCCTCGCATCACAAAGCCTTTTTCCGATGAAGCCTGGTCGCGGCTCAATGAGCTCGGCGAACAGGTCGACGGCGATCTCGCCGCGCAGGACGTGCGGCTCACCATGGGCGGCGAGCCGACCTTCGTGTCGGTCGACGATCTCGAAGCGCCGGAGTGGAACACCGAGGCCGTCGGCCCGACCAAGCGTGCCCTCGCTGACGATCTGATCCGTCGCCTGCGCACGCGCTTCGCGCCGGGCGGCCTTTTGCATTACGGCCAGGGCAAATGGTATCCGGGCGAAAGCCTGCCGCGCTGGGCCTTTGGCCTTTACTGGCGCAAGGACGGTGTGCCGATCTGGAAGAACGCAGACCTGATCGCCAGGATCGATAATCCCCGCCGCGCCGAGGTGAGGGACGCCGAAGCCTTCATGGAGGGTACGGCGGCGCGGCTCGGGCTCGATCCCGGCTACATCATGCCGGCCTATGAGGATCCCGCCTACTGGCTCCAGAAGGAGGCCGACCTTCCCGTCAATGTCGATCCTTCCGACTCCAAGCTGTCCGATCCCGAGGCGCGGGCGCGGATGGCGCGGGTGTTCGATCAGGGCCTCGGCACGCCGCGCGGCTTCGTGCTGCCGGTGCAGCGCTGGAATGCGCCGCCACGCTGGCGCAGCGAACGCTGGGGTCTGCGGCGGAGCCATCTGTTCCTGACTCCGGGGGACTCGCCCTTGGGCTTGCGGCTGCCGATGGGCTCGCTCGGCTACGTCCCGCCCAATCAATACCCGTACATCATCGAGCAGGACCCGATGGAGGTGCGCAAGCAGCTGCCGGTGTTCAGCCGTATGCCGCGGCCGCCATCGCCGCCGCGGGTCGCGCCCGACTATCTCAATACGACGGTCCCGGTGCGCACCGCTATGGCGCTCGAAATCCGAGATGGCGTGCTCTGCGCCTTCATGCCGCCGGTCGAGCGGATCGAGGATTACCTCGAGCTGATCGCGGCGCTCGAAGCCACCGCCGAGGAGATGCAGCTTCCAGTCCATGTCGAGGGCTATCCGCCGCCATTCGATTCGCGCATCGACGTCATCAAGGTGACGCCCGACCCTGGCGTGATCGAGATCAACATCCAGCCGGCGAAGAGCTGGCGCGAGGCGGTCGACATCACCTCCGGCCTTTATGAGGACGCCGCGAAGGTGCGGCTCGGTGCCAACCGCTTCCTTGTCGATGGTCGCCACACCGGCACCGGCGGCGGCAATCACGTTGTGGTCGGCGGCTCGAGCCCGCAGGACTCGCCGTTCCTGCGCCGTCCCGACCTGTTGAAGAGCCTGGTGCTTTACTGGCAGCGCCATCCGTCGCTGTCTTACTTCTTCTCCGGTCTGTTCATCGGCCCGACCAGCCAGGCGCCGCGCATCGACGAGGCGCGCCATGACAGTATCTACGAGCTCGAGATCGCGCTCTCGCACGTGCCGCCGCCGGGCTATCAGACGCCGCTGTGGCTAGTGGACCGGCTGTTCCGGCATCTGCTCGTCGACATCACCGGCAACACCCATCGCGCCGAGATCTGCATCGACAAGCTCTATTCACCGGAGGGGCCGACGGGGCGGCTTGGCCTGGTCGAATTCCGCGCGCTCGAAATGCCCCCCGATCCGCGGATGTCGCTGGCCCAGCAGCTCCTGGTGCGCGCGCTGATCGCAAAACTGTGGCGCGAGCCGCAGGCCGGCAGGTTCGTGCGTTGGGGCACGGCGCTGCATGACCGCTTCATGCTGCCTCACTTCATCTGGGAGGATTTCGTTGACGTGCTTTCTGAGTTGAAGCAATCGGGCTATCCCTTTGAGCCGGAATGGTATCTGGCCCAACTCGAATTCCGCTTCCCCGCCTTTGGCCGGGTCCATCATGGCGGCGTGACGCTGGAATTGCGGCAGGCGCTGGAGCCCTGGCATGTGCTCGGTGAAGAGGGCTCGGCTGGTGGCACCGTGCGCTATGTTGATAGTTCGGTTGAGCGGCTTCAGGTGAAGGCGGAAGGCTTCATCGAGGGCCGCCATGTCGTGACCTGCAACGGCCGCCGCCTGCCGATGACCCCAACCGGCCGCTCCGCGGAAGCCGTCGCCGGCGTCCGCTTCAAGGCATGGCAGCCGGCCTCCGGCCTGCACCCGACCATCCCGGTCCATGCGCCACTGACCTTCGACCTCATCGACACCTGGAACGGCCGCTCGCTCGGCGGCTGCGTCTATCACGTTGCCCATCCCGGAGGGCGCAGCTACGACACCAAGCCGGTCAACACCTACGAGGCCGAGGCGCGGCGGCTGGCGCGCTTCCAGGACCACGGTCATACGCCGGGTCCCAGCCAGCCGCCGCCGGAGGAACGCACAATTGAGTTTCCGCTGACCCTCGACTTGCGCACGCCGCTCCTGCATTGAGTATGGTGATGGGGCAGGGAGTGGTGCATGGGCGAAGGCGCGACCGACGGAGAAGGCCAGGCGGGCAGGCGCCTCAGCCGGCGCCGCGTCGCGCAATGGGTCCGCGACTATAGCCGGCTGCCCGGCATCCCCGACGAATTCCTCGGCCCCGACGGCGCCCCGCGCGCCGTCTGGAGCCGTTTCTTCGATGCCTTCGGTGCGCTGGCGCCCGACGAGATCGAGCGGCGCTTTGCCATGGCCGACCGCCATTTGCGCGAGGCCGGTGTCACCTATCGCGCGCCCGGCGACAGCGCCGACCGGCCGTGGTCGCTCAGCCATCTGCCGCTTCTGATCGACGAGGCCGATTGGCAGCAGCTCTCGGCCGGTATCAGGCAGCGCGCCCAGCTCCTCGAGCTCGTGCTGCGGGACATCTATGGCGAGGGACGGCTGGTCGCCGAGGGCGCGCTGCCTGCCGCTGCGATCGCAGGCAGCACCGAATATCTCCGGCCCGTCTGCGGCGTGGCGCCGCCCGGCGGGCGGTACCTGTCGATCTATGCCGCCGACGTCGGCCGTGGACCCGACGGGCGCTGGTGGGTGCTCGGCGACCGCACGCAGGCGCCGTCGGGGGCGGGCTATGCGCTGGAAAACCGCCTCGTGCTGTCGCGGGCCTTTGCCGATCTCTACAAGTCGATGAACGTGCCGCGCGTCGCGCCGTTCTTCGAGGCGTTTCGCGACTCGCTTCGCGCCAGCGCCGATCGCGACGAGCCGCGCATCGGTGTACTCACGCCCGGCAGCTTCAGCGAGACCTACTTCGAGCACGCGACGCTGGCGCGCTATCTCGGTTTCCTGTTGGTCGAGGGTGACGATCTCGCAGTCAGCGACAACCGCATCCACATCCGCACCGTCGCAGGCCTCAAGCGGCTCGACGTGCTCCTGCGGCGGGTCGATTCCAATTCGCTCGATCCGCTCGAGCTCGACGCATCCTCGCGGTTAGGCGTGCCCGGGCTGATCGACGTGTTGCGCAAGGATGGCGTCGTCGTCGCCAACATGCCTGGCTCCGGCGTGCTGGAGGCGAGGGCGCTGCTTGGCTTCCTGCCGGCATTGAGCCGTCGCCTGCTCGGCGAGGACTTGAAGATGCCGCATATCGCCACCTGGTGGTGCGGCCAGCGCTCGGCGCGTGAGGAGGTTTTGGCACGGCTCGACGAGGTCGCGATCGAGGGCGCCTATCGCCGCGGCGTTCCCGGCTTCCACGGCACGGGTCCGGTGCTTGCAAGTGAACTCGACGCCTCCGAGCGCCAGCGCCTGATCGACGCGATCGGCGGGCGCGGCATGGATTATGTCGGCCAGGAGGTGGTGCGGCTGTCGACGATGCCCGTGTGGGAGCAGGGCCAGCTCACCCCGCGCCCCTTCGTGCTGCGTGTTTTCGCCGCCGCCACGCCCGACGGCTGGACCATCATGCCCGGCGGCTTCTGCCGCATTGCCGAGCAGGCGGACGCCCGCGCCGTGTCGATGGGCGATGGGGCGCGCGCCGCCGACGTCTGGGTCGTCTCGGAGAAGCAGGTCTCCACCGCGACGCTGCTGCCCCCGACCGACAAGGTGCGGATCCGCCGCATCGCCGGCGTGCTGCCGAGCCGTGCCGCTGACAATTTGTTCTGGCTCGGCCGCTATCTCGAACGCGCCGAGGCCACGCTGCGGCTGGTGCGCGCACTCGGCTCGCCGATGCGCGGGCCCAACAACAAGGGCGCATCGACCGCGATGCAGTCGGCCGAGCGCATCCAGCGCATCCTCGTCGCCTGGGGCGCAATCTCGCAAGCTTCGCGCACGGCGCCCGGACGAATTGCGGCCGAAGCACTGCAAAGCCCCGACCGTTTCGGCTCGGCGCTGTCGCTGGTGCGCGCGGCGCAACTCACGGCAACCGGTCTGCGTGAGCGGTTGTCGCCCGACGCCTGGCAGGTCATCACCGAGATGACCGACCGGCTCGCCTACGAGGTCGAGGACGACGACAGCGTGCTCAGCGCCGCTGAGCTCACCCTGCAGGAACTCGCGAGCTTCGCCGGCCTTGCGCAGGAAAACATGAATCGCGCTGCCGGCTGGCGCTTCCTCGACATGGGCCGCCGCGCCGAGCGTGCCATCAATACCACGCGCTTTGCGCGGCAGTTCGCCTATGACGAGGCCGGCGACGAGGACCTCGACGTGCTGCTGACGCTGGTCGATTGTCAGATCACCTATCGCTCGCGCTATCTGCTGGCGCCGCTGCTCGCGCCGGTACGCGATCTCGCGGTGCTGGACGCCTACAATCCGCGCTCGGTTGCCTTCCAGGTCGCAAGCCTGAACGAGCACATCGCAGCGCTGCCGAGCCTGAAGGAATACGGCCTGATCGAGAAGCCGCAACGACTTGCAGTCGCCGTGCAGGCGATGCTCGCCACGGCCGAGGCCGAGAAGCTTGAGGTCAAGACGCTGTTCTCGCTTGAGCAGGACCTGCTCAACCTCGCGGAAGCGATCGGGTTGCATTACTTCCCGCATGGCCCCAACGCCAGCCGGCCGGAAAAGCTGACGGGGCTTGCGTGATCTACGACATACGTCACGTCACGACCTATTCCTACGAGAGTCCGGTCAGCTTCGCCCGCTGCACGCTGCGGCTGGAGCCGAAGAGCGGCGATGGGCAGGAGCTGATCTCGCACCACGTCGAGATCCGGCCGCGGCCTGCGGACCGCCATGCCCGGCGCGATTTCTTCGGCACGTTGACCGAGAGCGTTGTGATCGAAGTTTCGCATCGCAATCTGCGCATCGATTCACGCTCCCGCGTATCGGTATCGCGAACGCCACCGGCGCGTGATGCCTTGAGCCCGCCCTGGGAAGGCATCCGCGATCTTGCCTTCGAGGCGACGAGCCTCGGGCCGTCGTCGCCGGTCGGCTACGTCTTCGCGAGCCCCCTGGTGCCGGTGCTGCGTCCCGTCAGCGCCTATGCTGCGATGAGCTTTGCGCCTGGCGCCGGCATCCTCGCTGGCGCCGTCGATCTGATGCATCGCATCCGCAGCGAATTTCGCTACGATCCGAAGGCGACGGTCATCTCGACGCCGCTCAACGAGGTCTTCGACAAACGCCACGGCGTCTGCCAGGACTTTGCCCATGTGATGATCGCAGGCCTTCGCGGGCTCGGGCTGCCGGCGGCCTATGTCAGCGGTTATTTGCGCACCATCCCGCCGCCCGGTCAGCCACGCTTGCAAGGCGCCGATGCTACGCACGCCTGGGTGTCGCTGTGGTGCGGGCCTGAGCTCGGCTGGGTCGATTTCGATCCGACCAACGATCTCCTGGTCGCGAACGATCACATCGTGCTCGCAATGGGGCGCGACTTCTCCGACGTCTCGCCGGTCGACGGCATCATTGTCGGCTCGCCGAAGCAGAAGCTCGGCGTCGCCGTGGACGTGCTTTTGGTCGAGTAGGCGAGCTCTGTGGATAGGTATTCCCTTGTCATTCCCCGCGAAGCGGGGAATCCAGTAGCGGCTTCTCCGTATTCGTGACGGCCTCTGGGATACTGGATCGCCAGCCTTCGCGGGCGATGACACCGAGCAAATGGCGAGCGGCTTCCACGCCCAAAAGGTCCAATTCCGTTTCCAACAATTTTGTTTCTCGATGTTTCTCGGGCGTGTCCGGCCGCTCATCATTAATGCGCTGGTAACAGGCAGCTGCGACATTTTGGCTCACCACCATCGTTAACGAAGCGGTAACCGATGTTCGAGGCCGTTGTGTTGCTGACGGAAGCTGCCGAGGAGGTGGCTTTGTCGCGGATATTGAGGAGCCACCGGCAAGACCTGACGATTAGGCCGGTGACCGGGATCAACGAGCTCAGGAGTCTGGAGCCATCGCTTCTTCAGCAAGCCCGGCTGATCGCCTTTGCGTCCAACACCATCGTGCCCGCCGACCTGCTCGCAAGTCTCGGCTATGGCGCCTACAATTTCCATCCGGGGCCGCCGACCTATCCCGGCTGGGCGCCGACGCATTTCGCGCTCTATGACCGCGCGACCGAGTTCGGCGTGACCTTTCACGCCATGGCCGAGCGCGTCGATACCGGCATGATCCTCGACGTCACCTCGTTTCCCATTCCGGAAAACACTGGCGTCAGCGGTCTCTGCGAGCTGACTTACGTGCAGCTCTTGAAGCTGTTCGCGGAATGGGCCGATCGATTGGCCCGCCAGCCTTTGCTTCCGACGCCGCACCCGGCGATCCAATGGAGCGGTCGAAGAAACTCGCGGCGTAGTTACAAGGCCATCTGCGACATTCCGCTGGATATCAGCAGGGACGAGCTGTGGCGCCGGATGCGCATCTTCGGTGCCAATCACGACGGCATCGCGCCGACCGTCAATTTGCACGGCGTGACCTTCACGGCGACGTTTCCGGCTGAAAGCGTATGAGCGCCGCGACTTCTCTCTTGCCGCAGGTTCCGACCGGACCGAGCGCCGCAGACCTGCTGCGTGCGGGACGCGAGCATTACAAGCGCGGTGAGCTGAAGGACGCGATCGCGATCTTCAGGGGCGGTCTTGCGCTGGCGGCCATGATGTCGATCGGTACGGCCACCGACGTTGCGGCTGACCTTCACGCCGCGCTGGCCAACGCCTTCATGCTCTGCGACGATCTCGATTCCGCGGCCGAGAATTACAGGGCGGCCTTACGGCTTGCGCCGCATCTCGTCGCCTGCTGGTGCAACCTCGGCAACGTGTATCTGAGGATCGGCATGGCGCAGCAGGCCATTGCGCTCTATCTCGAAGCGCTGCGGCTGAGCCCGGCGCATCGTCCGTCGCGGACCAATTTGGTGCAGGCGCTCGTCGCGACCAGGCAATACTTGCTTGCGCAAGTCCTGCTAGGCGAACTCATCCAGGAAACGCCTGACGACGCGGACCTTCACGCCGAGCTTGGCAAGGTCTGCTTCGAGCTGAAGCAGGTCGAGGCCGCGATCGCGCATTTCGAGCAGGCCGCCGCGCTCGCATCGGAGCGGGCCGACAATCTCTACTGGATCGGCGCCATCCAGCAGGCGATCGGCGAGAGCGAGGCTGCGGAGATCGCCTATGAGCGAGCCGTCCGGCTTCACCCGGTGCTGCGCAGACCCGCGACGCGGTCGCCGGCCAGCTTCCGCGTGCTCGCTCTGTTCGCGCCCTTCGTCGGCAACACGCCGGTCGCGTATCTGTTTCGGGATTGCGCCTACCAGGCCGACATTCTCTCGCTGTCGCCCTCGACCCGGCCGGATCTCGCGACGCTCGCGCGTGAGGTCGACGTCGTCGTCAACCTCGTATGCGACGCTGATCAGGGCAAGGCCGTCCTTCCGCTCGCCGATGAGATTGCCGGGCGCCTCGGTAAGCCGGTCGTCAACGAACCCGAAAAGGTCTTGCGGACGACACGCGATACGACCTCGGTTGCGCTTGCCGGTATTCCCTGCTGTCGCGTGCCGCGCACGCTGCGCATCGCAGCCGGTCACGTGCATCCGCCCGCTGGAAATGAGCTGACGTTTCCGTTGCTGGCAAGGCCGGCGGGGACCCATGGCGGGGACTTCTTCGCAAGATTCGAGGATCCCGATACTCTGACGGCGTTCCTCGCCGAACGCGTGAGTGAGGATCGCTATCTGATCGAGCCTATCGACTACCGGTCCGCCGACGGCTTCTTCCGCAAATACCGGTTCATTTTCGTGGGCGAGGAGATCCTGCCCTATCATCTGGCGATCGGAGACGACTGGAAGCTTCATCGCGATAGCACGGATATGGCCAGCCAGGACTGGATGCAGCGCGAGGAGGAGCAATTCCTGCGCGACCCAAAATCGGTCTTTTCCGCCTGCCATTACGACGTGTTGCGAACGATCAGGGGCCGCATCGGTCTCGACTATTTTGGCATCGACTGCGCGCTCGACGACCAGGGCAATCTCGTCGTCTTCGAGGTCAACGCCTCTATGCTGGTGCACGACGAGAATTCGGATTTTCCGTACAAGGCTCCGTTCGTTCGCAGGATCAAGACTGCGTTCGACGCCATGCTGGCCCGGCTCGCGCGGAGCGATTGACCCGGGGACACATGCCGGCCGCGACGACCGACAGGTGCGGAACGAGTTGGCCTGACAGGTAGTCCTCGCCATCCTCGATAGGACGACAAAGCTGTTGCGGTGCATGGCGCAACACAAATCTTTTCGGTTGCGCTGCCATTGGAGATTTGGTCAGCGGGGCCGAGATAGGCTATGCTGCCCCCGGCGAGGAGAAACGAGGCGTCAGGAGTTGGCGTGGGGACACCACCGACGACGGGGCTGCATCCATGATCACGTTACCGAGACTGGCTGCCGAATCTCTGGAAAAGCTGCTCGGCTCGTTCATGCGCCGCCGGTTCGACGAGTCCCATGCGAGAGTCATGGAGATCGCGACGCGTACGGCGATGGAGTGCATCGGCAATAGTGATGCGCTCTACCACAATATCGAGCATACGATGCTGGTGACGCTGGCCGGCCAAGCTATCCTCAGTGGCCGCAATCTCCATGCGCACCTGTCGGCGGAAGATTACATCCATGTTCTGATCGCCTGCCTTGCCCACGACATCGGCTATGTACGTGGCCTGTTCGAGGAGGATGACAACGACGGTTTTGTGATCGATGAGGTCGGCACGAAGGTGTCCCTGCCACGCGGCGCATCCGATGCGAGCCTGATGTCCTATCACGTCGACCGCTCGAAGCTTTATGTGATGCGGCGGCTGGCGCCGATCTCCGGTCTCGACCGCGAGCGCATCGCGCGCGCCATCGAGGGCACGCGGTTTCCGGCCCGGAACGGCCAGGAGTACGACGCCGACGCCTCGATCCTGCGCGCCGCCGATTTCATCGGCCAACTCGGTGATCCCAATTACCTGCGCAAGGCCAACGCGCTCTACTACGAATTCGAGGAGGTCGGCATCAACCGCCAACTCGGCTATGATTCGCCTGCTGACATCGTGCATCGCTATCCGCAATTCTATTGGGATAGCGTCGCGCCGCATATCCAGACCGAGATCGGCTATCTCAACCAGACCGACATCGGCCGACAGTGGATCGCCAACCTCTATGCCAACGTATTCCGCGCCGAGCGCGACATCTCGCTGTCGGGGCCGCAGAAGTAGGCCGCACCTTGTAGCCCGCATGGAGCGAAGCGGAATGCTGGGACGCCGGCGCTCGCGAGTCCCGGACTACGCTGCGCTTCATCCAGACTACGGCTAGATTGCAAGAGGATTGTCGCAAGAATGCAGCCAAAAACAGTAACCACCGGCGTCCTCGAGATCGCCTATCTCGAATTTGGCGCGCCGGATGGCTGGCCCTGCATCATGGGCCACGGCTTTCCCTACGACGTCCACGCGTATGCGGAGAGCGCGCCCCTGATCGCACGATCCGGCGCGCGGGTGCTGGTGCCGTGGCTGCGCGGCTACGGCGGGACGCGATTTCTGTCCGACCAGACGTTGCGCTCGGGCGAGCAGGCGGCGCTCGGCGCTGACCTCCTGGCCTTCATGGATGCCCTGAAGATCGAACGTGCGGTGGTCGGCGGTTATGACTGGGGCGGGCGCGCGGCCTGCGTGGTCTCGGCGCTCCATCCGGAGCGCGTGGTCGGGCTCGTCTCCGGCAATTCGTACAACATCCAGAACATCGCGCGGTCGATGGAGCCGGCGTCGCCGCCGGAAGAAGCCGCGCTCTGGTATCAATATCTCTTTCACAACGAGCGCGGGCGCCGCGCGCTCGAGCGCAACCGGCGCGGCTTTACCCGCCAGCTCTGGTCGATGTGGTCGCCGACCTGGGCGTTCGATGATGCGACGTTCGACAGAAGTGCAGCCGCCTTCGACAATCCGGACTTCGTCGACGTCGTGATCCACTCCTACCGGCATCGCTATGCGCTGGTGGAAGGCGATCCCGCCTATGCGGCAATCGAGGCACAGCTTGCCGCGCAGCCGCCGATCCGCGTGCCGACGATCGCGATCGACGGTGATCACGACGGCGTCATTCGTGGCACCGCGCATCACGCGCGCAAGTTCGAGGGCTTTTTCGAGCGGCGCGTGTTCAACGGGGCAGGTCACAATCTGCCGCAGGAGCGGCCCGCCGAATGGACGCAGGCCGTCCTCGACCTCTGCAGGGCCGCAGACGGTTAAGTCTGGTTCCGAGCCGTTCTGATTTTTCCTCGTCCCGGGAACCTTTTTCCGTTGGCGCCGTCCAAGCCTTGGTACCGCGACGCGATTGTTGCGGCTGGTCAGGGGGAGGAGTTCACATGGAACGACAGGCGCGACGGCTGGAACGCGTTGCACTCGCGCAGGCGCCGGCGGGCATGCCAAGCCAGGCGGAGGTCGAGGATGCGGTTCGCACCATGATCCGCTGGGCGGGCGATGATCCCGCACGCGACGGTTTGCGCGAGACGCCGGACCGGGTGGCGCGCGCGTTCCGGGAGTATTTTACTGGCTACACGCAGGACCCGACCGAAATCCTGCAAAAGACTTTTGAGGAGATCGAGGGCTATGACGAGATGATCGTGCTGCGCGGCGTTCGCTTCGAGAGCCATTGCGAGCACCACATGGCGCCGATCGTCGGACGTGCCTGGGTCGCCTATATCCCGCAGGGTCGTGTCGTCGGCATCTCCAAGCTCGCGCGGGTCGTCGACATCTACGCCAGGCGTCTCCAGATCCAGGAGAAGATGACGGCGCAGATCGCCAACTCGATCAATGACGTGCTCAGGCCGCAAGGCGTCGGTGTGATCATCAAGGCGACGCACCATTGCATGACCACGCGCGGTGCGCACAAGCCGGGCACCGATCTCGTCACCAGCCGCATGCTCGGCGTGTTTCGCGACAACGCGTTGACGCGGCAGGAACTGCTTGGCCTCGCCAACTCGGACGATTGAGACGCAAAGCCACGGGAGACGGCGCATGAACGACGAGAAGAAGCCGAGCGGACCCGATCTGAGCAAGGGCGTGAACCTCGCCGATTTCAACGACGGCAAGCTGCTCGGTCATGTCGGTGACGAAGATGTTCTCCTCGTCCAGCTCGGCGCCGAGGTCGTGGCGATCGAGCCCGCTTGCACGCACTATCACGGTCCGCTCGCCGAAGGGCTCGTGGTCGACGACACCATCCGCTGTCCCTGGCACCACGCCTGCTTCTCGCTGCGCACCGGCGAGGCGGTCGCGGCGCCGGCGCTGAATGCGCTGGCGGTCTGGGAGGTCGAACGCGAGAAGGACAGGATCGTCGTGCGCCGCAAGCGAGAGGCGCCACCACAAGCCGTGCCGCACCGCACCGCGCCGACGCCGGACCGGTTCGTCATCGTCGGTGGCGGCGCGGCAGGATTTGCCGCGGCCGAAATGCTCCGCCGTGAAGGATTTGCCGGCGGCATCACCATGCTGAGCAACGACAGTGCGTTGCCGGTCGACCGGCCGAACCTGTCCAAGGACTATCTGGCCGGCAATGCGCCGGAGGATTGGCTGCCGCTCCGGCCGGAGGATTACTATGCAGACGCAGGCATCGATCTCAGGCTCGACACGTCAGTCGCCGCGCTCGATACGAAGCAACGTCATGTGACATTGAGCAACGGCGACAAGATGCCGTTCGACCGGCTGCTGCTGGCGACCGGCGCCGAGCCCGTTAAGTTGAAAATTCCGGGCAGCGACCAGCCGCATGTCCACACCCTGCGATCGGTCGCCGACAGTCGTGCCATCATCACGGCAGCCGGCAGCACGAAACGCGCGCTGGTGATCGGGGCGAGCTTCATTGGCCTCGAAGTCGCGGCCTCCCTGCGGGCGCGCAAGCTCGAGGTTCATGTCGTCGCGCCGGAGGAGCTGCCGATGGAGCGCATCCTGGGGCGTGAGATGGGCGATTTCGTTCGCGCGCTTCATGAAGAGAACGGCGTCCATTTCCACCTCAAGGACGGCGTGGAGAAGCTCGACGGCCGCCGCGCCCACCTAAAAAGTGGCAGCGTGATCGAGGCGGACCTCGTGGTGGTCGGCATCGGCGTCAAGCCGCGCCTAGAACTGGCCGAGGGGGCCGGGCTTGCGATCGATCGTGGTGTGAAGGTCGATGCTTACCTCGAAACCAGTGCGCCCGGCATCTTTGCGGCCGGCGACATCGCGCGCTGGCCGGATCCGCATTCGCAAGCCAGCATCCGCGTCGAACATTGGGTGGTTGCCGAGCGGCAGGGCCAGACCGCGGCGCGCAACATGCTCGGCGCGCGCGAGCGCCACGACGCCGTGCCGTTCTTCTGGAGCCAGCACTATGACGTGCCGATCAACTATGTCGGCCACGCCGAAGGTTGGGATGACATCAAGATCGACGGTAGCATCACGGGCAGGGACTGCCTGCTCCGGTATCGGAAAGGGGGGCGCGTGCTGGCGGTCGCTTCAATTTATCGCGACCTCGATAGTTTGAAGGCCGAGCTTGAAATGGAGCGGCCGCGCGCGTGAAGCGTGCCCTGGCGGCCTTGACCTGCATCAACGGCGGCGCCGGGGGCGGCTGCTCTTCTGGCTGTCGTCCCCGCCTGGCCCATGCTATCCTGACGTGTGCCGTGGGGGTTCGCTTGTAGGAGTAACCGTCATGACAACTGCTTCGGATATGTCTCACAGCCTAGGCTTGGGCTCCGGCATCGCGGCGCTGCGCCCGAAATGGGGCTGGATCGTCGCGCTCGGCGTCGTCTACCTCATTGCCGGCTTCATTGCGCTCGGCAGCGTGGTGATGGCGACGGTCGCAAGCGTCCTCGTGGTCGGCGTGATGATGATCGTGGCCGGCGTGACCGAGGTCATCGGCGCGTTCCAGATGAAGAGCTGGGGCAAGTTTCTGATCTGGGCGCTGCTCGGCGTGCTCTACGTCATCGCGGGCTTTTTGACCTTCGAGAACCCGCTGTTCGCCGCGGTCCTGCTGACCCTGTTCCTGGGCGCCTCGCTGATCGCTTCCGGCGTCGTCAGGCTGTTTCTCGCCTTCAGCATGAAGCGGGAGAGCCCCTGGATCTGGGTCGCGATCTCGGCCGTCATCACCCTGTTGCTCGGCCTGTTGATCCTGGCGCGCTGGCCGGTCAACAGCGTCTATATCCTCGGCCTGTTCCTCGGCATCGACCTGATCTTTGCCGGCGCGGGCTGGCTGAGCCTCGGCTTCAGCCTGCGGCGCAGCACTTAAGGCGCGCGAGAACGGGTCGATTTTAGGTCGCGGTTGACCGCGCGATTCTCCGCGCGGTCAAAGGGGAGCGTTTCATGCGCTGGGTCTATCTCGCCATCATCATCCTGTTCGCGGTCGCGATCGTGGTGTTCGCCGCGCAGAATTTCGAGACCGTGACCGTCTCGTTCTTCAGGCTGAACCTCAGCCTGCCGCTCGCGCTGCTCTCCGTCGTCGTCTACCTGCTTGGAGCTGCGACCGGTGGCAGCCTGTTCGCGCTGCTGCGACGCTCCTACAAGGGCTCGTGGCGCAGCGTCGGCTGATGCGAAGAGCTAGCTCGCCTTGGCGATGTGGCGCTCAGCGGGTCCCGAGCGCAAATTCTGGAAGAACTTCTCCACCTCGCGCGACAACGTTTCAGCCGTTGCGGTCAGGCCGCTGGCCGCGGTCAGGACGGAGGTTGCTGCGGCGTCCGTCTCGCCGATGGCGTCGCGGAGCGAGGTGATGTTGGCGACCAGCGTCTCGTTGCCTTGCGCAGCGGACTGCGCGTTGGCGGAGATTTCGCGGGTCGCGGCATCCTGCTGGCCGACCGCACCGGCAATCGCCGAGGTCACGTCGTTGATCTCGCGTACCGCGCCGCCAATCTCACGCACGGCCTCGACCGCGTTTCGGGTCGAGGATTGGATCATGCCGACGTTCTCGCTGATCTCGGCGGTCGCCTTCGCGGTCTGCCCGGCGAGCGCCTTGACTTCATGGGCGACAACGGCAAAGCCGCGGCCGGCGTCGCCGGCGCGCGCCGCTTCGATGGTAGCGTTGAGCGCGAGGAGGTTGGTCTGCTCGGCGATCGCCTGGATCAAATTGAGCACGCCGTCGATGCGCTGTGTGGCGGCAGCCAGGCTCTCGATCTCGGAGATCGATTTCTCGGTGCGCTGGCCGGTCTGCTCGACGGCGCTCGCCGATTGCCGCACCTGACGGCCGATCTCCTCGACCGAGGCCGACAGCTCTTCTGCCGCACCCGCCACCGCCGTGACGTTGTGCGAGGCCTGCTCGGTGGCGCTCGCCGCCGTGCCGGCGCGTGTGCTCGCATCTGCCGTGACGCGGGTGATGGTCTGCGCGGTCTCGCGCATGGCGGACGCGTTGTCGGCGAGGCCCCGCATGACCGCGCCGATCGCTTCGCGGAAGGTCTCGACCGAGGTCTCGATATGGCGGGCGCGCTCGTCGCGTGCCGCGGAGTCCTGGGAGACCTGAGAGGCGAGGTTGCGATTGCTGTCCATTGCCTCCTGGAAGATCCGGATCGCGCGCGCCAGCGCGCCGATTTCGTCCGCACGCTCGGTATGCGGCACCACGACGTTCTCTTCGCCGTCGGCGACCTGCTTGATGGTCGCGGTGATCGTCGAGAGCGGTCGCGCGATCGAGCGCGCGATGATGACGATGCCGATCACGACGAGCGCCAGCGCGACGCCGCCAAGGCACGTCAGCACGAAGGAGAGCATGCGAGTGGTCTCGGTCTCCTGCGCAATCTGCTTGGCGCGCTGGGCATAGACTTTGGACAGCGCCTCGAGATCCTTGTTCAACGCCGACCGCACGCTGCGATTTGCGTCGTTGTCACCCCATTCGCGACCAGCAGCCGGACCGATCTCATAGGCGCGGCGAACCAGTTCTTTCCGGAAATCGATGAATTGCTCGATGCGCTTCTTGAACGTTGCGAACTGTTCGGCATCGTCGGTCCTGACGATGGCTTCCCAGCCCTTCACCACGCCGAGGATCTCGTCGTTGAACTTGAGCAGGCCGTCCCCGAACTTCTTCACGGCCTTTGGATCCGTCGACATGTAGACGCCGCGGGATTCCATCACCACGGCGTATACTAGTGAGTTGACGCGCTCGACGTTCAGCGCCGCCGCATTCGCGGTCTCAATCGCGGCGGTGAGCTCGGCGCCGCGGCGGCTGTTGTAATCTGACAGCAGAGCGATTGCGGCGGTGAGCAGCGCGAACAGCGCGAAGATCGAATAGAGCCTAGTGGCGAGCGTGAAACGGCCTGCCAGGCCGGCAGCATTCCCAGTTCGGTCGATTATCATGGCTTCCAGAGACCCGAATGGCCTACGTGCGATCAGTAAGCACGAACGGTAAAATTGATACAAAACTATGCAGAATGAAGGTGGACGCAGCGTTAACGCGCAAGGGTTGCACCTCAGACCTTGGTCGTAGAAAATATAAGGAATATCAGTCTCTTGCCGGAGTCGTCGATTTTCGGCAAGGCGCCTTCCGGGATTGGCATGCCATGCTGCAAAGATCGGCATGCACCAATGCCGCCGGGCTCGTACACCTTGGGGCAAGATGGATCCTGCGTCGGCCATTGGCCGACTGACGCCGGAGGAGCTTTTGGTCTACCGCCACACCATCGATGCGACGAGCTATGTCTTCGCTGATCTGCGTGACCTGCTGGCCAAGGCGACCCCGCCGCGCTCCGGTGACCGGCTGGCCGGGATCGCGGCTGCCAGCGCCGAAGAGATGATCGCGGCGCGGATGGCGCTTGCCGACGTTCCGCTGAGCCAATTCCTACGGGAGGCCGTGATCCCCTATGAGGCCGACGAGGTCACGCGCCTCGTCATCGACACCCACGATGCAAAGGCCTTCGCGCCGGTGGCCGCGCTCACCGTTGGCGGTTTCCGCGACTGGCTGCTGTCCGACGCCGCGACGACGGAAGGTTTGCGAAAGCTGGCCCACGGCATCACGCCGGAGATGGCGGCCGCGGTGTCGAAGCTCATGCGTAACCAGGACCTGATCCTGGCGGCGCGCAAATGCGAGGTGATCACATCGTTCCGCAACACCATCGGCCTGAAGGGGCGGATGAGCACACGCCTCCAGCCCAACCATCCCTTCGACGACGCCAAGGGCATCACGGCCTCGATCCTCGACGGCATCCTGCTCGGCGCGGGCGATGCCTGCATCGGCATCAACCCGGCGAGCGACGACCCTGCGACCATCGGCCAGTTGCTGCGGCTGCTGGACGAGATCATCGCGCGGCTGAACGTCCCGACCCAGGGCTGCGTGCTCACCCATGTGACGACGACGTTGTCGCTGATCGGGCAGGGCGTACCGGTCGACCTGGTGTTCCAGTCGGTCGCCGGGACTGAGGCTGCCAACCGCAGCTTCGGTATCGATCTCGCTTTGCTCCGGGAAGCGAACGAGGCAGGGCTGTCACTGAGGCGCGGCACAGTCGGGCAGAACGTGATGTATTTCGAGACTGGCCAGGGCTCGGCGTTGTCGGCCAATGCCCATCACGGCGTCGACCAGCAGACCTGCGAGGCGCGCGCCTATGCGGTCGCCCGCGCGTATCGCCCTCTGCTGGTCAACAGCGTGGTCGGCTTCATTGGTCCGGAATATCTCTATGACGGCAAGGAGATCATCCGCGCTGGGCTGGAGGATCATTTCTGCGGCAAGCTGCTCGGCCTGCCGCTCGGGGTCGACATCTGCTACACCAACCATGCCGAGGCGGACCAGGACGACATGGACAATCTCCTGACGCTGCTCGCTGCCGCCGGCGTCACCTTCATCATGGGGGTGCCGGGCGCCGACGACGTCATGCTGAACTACCAGTCGACCTCCTTCCATGACGCGCTCTATGTCCGCGACGTCTTCGGCCTGCACCGCGCGCCGGAATTCGACGATTGGCTGGCGAAGAGCGGGATTGCGGGTGCCGATTTCCGGCTTGCTCGCGATGCGGGGCTGCTACCCGATTTTGCCTCGCGGTTGATCGCCTGAGCCGGCCCAAATTTCGCATGGTCACAGACAATCGGCATGAACCGAGGAAACCATTGGTGCGTCTCATGAATTAGGCCCATGCCACAATATTGAGGAATTTCGGGCCCAGCGTTACGTTATGTGTCTTGATGTCTATTCTGCACGGTTTGTAGGAAGTCGTTGGGGGAAGCTCGATGCGCGCTGAAAGCAACGGAACGATCCGGCATATTCTCTGTGTCTTCCCGCGTTACACCTCGTCCTTCGGTACATTCGAACATGCCTATCCCCTGACCGACGGCGTCAGGGCCTTCATGCCGCCGCAGGGGCTATTGCTCATCTCCGCTTATCTGCCCAGGGAATGGCAGGTGAAGTTCGTCGACGAGAACCTGCGTCCGACGACGGAGGAAGAGTTCGAATGGGCGGAAGCGGTCTTCGTCAGCGGCATGCACATCCAGCGCCAGCAGATGAACGATATCTGCCGCCGCGCCCATGAGCACGATTTGCCCGTCGCGCTCGGCGGCCCCTCGGTCAGCGCCTGCCCGGATTACTATCCGTCTTTCGACTATCTCCATGTCGGCGAGCTCGGCGATGCCACCAATGAGCTGATCGCGATCTTGTCGCGCGAGACCGCGCGCCCGGCGCAGCAGGTGGTGCTGACGACCAACGATCGCGTCCCGATGACGGAATTTCCGATCCCCGCCTACGAGCTTGCGGAGGTGAAGAAGTATTTCCTCGGCAGCATCCAGTATTCCAGCGGCTGTCCCTATCAGTGCGAGTTCTGCGACATCCCCGGCCTCTATGGCCGCAATCCGCGCATCAAGACGCCGCAGCAGATCATCGCCGAGCTCGACCGCCTGCGCGAATGCGGCATGACCGACACGGTCTATTTCGTCGACGACAATTTCATCGGCAACCGCAAGGCGGCGATGGACCTGCTGCCGCACCTGATCGAGTGGCAGAAGAAGACCGGCTACGTGATGCGGCTCGCCTGCGAGGCGACGCTCAACATCGCCAAGCGCCCCGAGATCCTCGAGAAGATGCGCGAGGCCTATTTCATCACCATCTTCTGCGGCATCGAAACGCCCGATCCCGATGCGCTGCACGCGATGCAGAAGGACCACAACATGATGGTCCCGATCCTGGAGGGCGTGCGCACCATCAACTCCTACGGGATGGAAGTGGTGTCCGGCATCATCATGGGGCTCGACACCGACAAGCCGAATACGTCGGATGCGCTGCTTTCCTTTGTCGATGAATCCCGCATCCCGCTGCTCACCATCAATCTGCTTCAGGCGCTGCCCAAGACGCCGCTGTGGGACCGGCTCGAGCGCGAGGGCCGATTGATCAACGACGAGGGCCGCGATTCCAACGTCAACTTCCTGTTGCCTTATGATGATGTCGTGGCGTCCTGGAAGTTCTGCATGGAGCGGGCCTACGCGCCCGAGAAGGTCTATGCGCGCTATCAGCACCAGTGCGACTACACCTATGCCAACCGCCTCAGGGTGCCGGTGCCTGCGGAGATGAAGACCTGGCCCAATATCAGGCGCGGTCTCGTCATGCTGCGCAACATCTTCTGGAAGGTCGGCGTGCTCGGCGACTACAAACGCGTATTCTGGAAGTTTGCGCTGGGCCGGATCAGGCGCGGCGATCTCGAAGGCCTGATCGGCTGCACCATGATCGCGCATCATCTCATCACCTTCGCGCGCGCGGCATCGAGCGGCCAGCAGAACGCGTCGAACTACTCGCTGCGGCTGCGCGAGGCATCCGTTCCCGCCGAATGACGCGACATGTCTAGCCCATCCGTCCCGAACCGCCCGACCCTGGACCTGCGGACGCTAACACCCGCGCGTGTGGCGCTCGGGCGCAGTGGGGCGAGCCTGCCGACCAAGCCGCTGCTCGACTTCACGCTCGATCACGCGCGCGCCCGCGACGCCGTGCATGCCGTCTTCGACGTCGAGCGGATGATCGCGGAGCTAGCCGAGTTCGGCGTTCCCATCCTTGCGACGAGGAGCCGCGCCGCCGATCGCGGCGACTATCTGCGGCGTCCGGACCTCGGACGCCAGCTCGATCCGACCTGCGCCGAGCATCTCGCGGTGCGCGCCGCGGACCGCGGCCGGATTGCGATCGTGATCGGCGATGGATTGTCGCCAACGGCGGTGCATGCGCACGCGGTTGGGTTGTTGCGCGCGCTGCTGCCGGCCCTCGCCGATGCGCCGCCTGTCGCGGTCGGCCACATCATTGTCGCCTCAGGCACCCGTGTCGCGCTGGGCGACGAGATCGGCGCCATTCTCGGTGCATCCATGGTCGTGATGCTGATTGGCGAGCGACCGGGATTGTCGGCTCCTGACAGCCTCGGGGCTTACCTGACCTTTGCGCCCAAGCCTGGCCGTAGCGATGCCGAGCGCAATTGCGTCTCCAACATCCATCAGGCTGGGCTCAGTTATGGCGAGGCGGCCTTCAAGATCGCCTGGCTGGTCCGCGCAGGCCTGTCGCGGGGCGTGACCGGCGTGGCGCTGAAGGACGAGAGTGGCGATCCCCCGGCGCGAATCGGCGCAGCGCTGCCGGAATGAGCCATCAAGAGCCGAAATTGCCGCATCTTGATCGATTTTGTTGCCCAGCGTGTGCTTGCGAGGGGCCGTGCCGACCTGCTAAACCCCTCGCGGCGATTTCCCGCGCATTTTCAAAGGGCAAGCCTCCCATCTGTATGGCGTTTCAGGCCGATATGCGGGACGCATAAGCTCACCGACCGAGCCGATTTAGGAACTGGACAAGGCATGCTCGAAAAGCACAGCGAGAGTGAGGTTCATGTCGACAAGGTCGAGCAGGGACCTTCGTCCTCCATCGCTTTTGGACTCGAACGCATCGGACTGATCGCCGTCCGCGCGCCGGTCCTGTCCTGCCTGATCCTCATCGCACTGATCGTCGGGGCCGTCTTCGGCATCGAGCGGATCAAGATCGACGATTCGCTGTCGCAGCTGTTCCGGTCCAACAGCCGCGAATTCCACCAGTACGAGGAAGTGACCAAGAAGTTCCCGGCCGAGGAGTTCGACGTCCTCGTGGTCATCGAGGGCAAGAACCTACTGGCGCGCGAGAATCTCATGAAGCTGCGCGACTTCATCACCGACATGCAGCTCGTCGAAGGCACGCGTGGCCTCGTTTCGCTGTTCTCCGCGCGCCAGGCGCCGGCGCCAGGCAAGCTGCCCGCCGCGCTGTTCCCGGCCGAGCTGCCCGAAGGCGCCGCCTACGACAAGTTCATCGAGACCGTCAAAAGCAACGAGATCATCCGCGGCAAGCTGTTGTCGGAGGACGGCACCCTCGCGCTGGTCGTGCTCTCCCTCGATCCGGAGGTGGTTGCCTCGAGCAAGCTCGGCAAGGTCGTCGGCGACATCCGCGCGCTGATGAAGGAGGATCTCGGCGACACCGGGCTCAGCGTGCAGCTCTCCGGCGTGCCGGTGATGCAGCTCGAGATCCGCAACGCGGTCGAGCGCGACGGCTTGACCTACAACATCCTCGGCATTCTCGCCGGCTGCATCATCGCCATCATCTTCTTCCGAAAAATCTCCTTCATGGTGGTGGCGGCGTTCCCGCCGATGATCGCGATCCTCCTGGCGCTGGGCGCGCTCGGCTGGGCCAACTTCAATCTCAACATGTTCCTGAACGTGATGACGCCGCTCATCATGGTCATCAGCTTCTCGGACTCGATGCAGCTCACCTTCGCCGCGCGCGACCGGTTGATCGCAGGGCAGGACAAGTTCACCGCGTTCAAGAATGCGGTGCTGGTGGTCGGACCTGCCTGCGTGCTGACGCACGGCACCGCCGGCATTTCCTTTATCGCGCTGCAATTCTCCGACTCCGACCTGATCCGCAAATTCGGCGAGGCGGGATTGGCTGCGACCATCATCGCGCTGGTTACGGTGCTGTCGCTGGTGCCGGTGTTCGGCGTTCTGTTCGTGCGCAACGAAAAGATCTTTGCCGTCAAATTCCAGAGCGCGGACGCCGGCGTGCAGGCGCTGCGCAACTTCTGCTACTGGATCGCGGTGCGCATGGTGGGTCGGCCCGGACTGTTCAGCCTGATCGCGGTGCTGTTCGTAGCGAGCCTCGGCGTCATCTACGCCAACCTCCAGCCACGCTACCGCCTTGCCGATCAGGTGCCGGACAAGCGCCAGGCCGTGGCCGCCAGCAACCGGCTCGACGCCAAGCTGACCGGCGCCAATCCCGTCAACGTCCTGATCACGTTCCCCAAGGGTGAAACGCTCTATTCGGCAGAGACGCTGGAAACCATTGCCGACGTGCACGCGACCGTGGAGAAGGCGGCCGGCGTCGGTAACGTCTGGTCGCTGGAGACGCTGCGCCGCTGGCTGTCGGAAAAGGCGGGCAGCTCGGACGTCGCGACGCTGAAGGAATATGTGAACGTCATTCCCGAGCATCTGGTGCGACGGTTCATCGATGCCGAGCAGGACGCAGTCGTGGTCGCAGGCCGCGTGCCGGACAAGGATTCCAGTCAGCTCCTGCCTATCGTCGACAAGCTCGACCAGGAGCTCGATGCCGTCCGCAAGAAGCATCCCGGCTACGAGGTCGCGGTGACCGGCCTTGCGGCTATCGCCGCGCGCAACTCGGCCAGCATGATCGAGAAGCTGAACCGCGGGCTCACCGTCGAGTTCGCGCTCGTCGCGATCTTCATTGGCCTCGCCTTCCGCTCCTGGGTGGTGATGTTCGCCTGCATCCTGCCGGGCATCTTCCCGGTGGTGATGTCGGGAACGGTGCTGTGGGCGATGGGCGAGGGGCTGCAATTCGCCAGCGTCGTGGCGCTGACCGTCTCGTTCGGCCTGGGCCTTTCCGCGACCATCCACTTCCTCAATCGCCTGCGGCTGGAGAGCAAGCCCGGGGTCTCCTCGGCGCTTGCGGTGGAGCGCGCCACCGTGCTGGTCGGCCCCGCGCTGATCTTGACCACCGTGGTGCTCGCCTGCGGTCTCGTCGTCACCGTATTCTCCGATCTGCCGTCGCTGCGGCTATTCGGTTGGCTCAGCGCGTTCTCGATGGTGGCAGCGCTGGTCGCCGACCTCTTCATCCTGCGCCCGACGGCGATGTGGCTGATCAACCTGCACGAGAAGATTCACGGGGCTGACAAACGCGCGATCTGAGCCGGAGCGGCTCGCGCCGCCTCTTGCTCACGCCTCGATACGGACGATCCCGTACGGATTGGAATTTGAAGTCGTCCTCACGGTACCGCGTCTCGTGCGAGACCGTGAGTTTGCGCGCTAGAAGCGTCGCCTCGATGCCGCGGTGGTAGCCGACCGTCTCGTCGTAGTGCTTGCCGCTAAGTGGGCGCTTGGTTGAGCAGGGGTTCTGCGAATGGGTCCATGTTGAAGAATTCATGTCATGAAAAACCCCCGGCTCGCGAGAACCAGGGGCCATATTGTCTGCTCGTCGGGTGAGGCGAAGCGCTTCAGCTCTTCACCATGGTGATGTTGACGCCGCGGATCTCGCCCTTGGAGCTGATCTGCACCGTCTGCTTGTTGCCGTTGGTGCGCAGCGTCAGGTTGGCGGCAAAACCGTTGGCCTCGACGAACACGTCGATCTGGCCGCCGCCGGCGGTGCCCTGCAGATTGCCGAAGATGTTGCGGCTGGCTTCGCTCCAATTGCCCGAAATGCGGTCGCCCTGGCTCGTCACGTCGCTGGTGAGGTCGAACTTGTAGCTGTCGCTGGCGCAGTGCAGCGCCTGCTTCAGGCCGAGACCGCTGGCCGCGACCTTGTAGTCCGCCTTGCAGCGGATGCGCTCGGTGGAGCCGTCGGACAGCGCCACCGTGCCGGTGCCCGACCACGCGCCGTCGAAGCCAGCAAAGGGGCCGGACGACTGAGCGTGGCTCGCCGAAACCGAGAACAGCAGCGCGGCGCCAATGCCTGCCGCCTTGATCGCGAGTCCAGACCGTCCAAAGAATTTCATGTTCGAATATCCCGTTTTCTGAATGACGTTCGCTCCTAATAGAACGTCTCGCCGCATCGAAGGTTTAGTGTCCCCATCCGCTGGCAGGTTCAAACCATAACCACCCGAGGTGTCAGAACGGCGAACCCTTGCGGCTGCTTTTTCGCTGTTCCGCGCGCGGTTTCACTTGTGTCTTTTCGACGCCGTTGCAAGGGTTTGCGATGCATGTCTGCAACAGGTCCATGGCAAAACACCGCCTGCCTAAATAATCTCATAGTATCAATCTGTTACATCTGCCAATGAAAGCCGTGCGAAGGCGCGATGTGGTGGATTCGGTGCCAATTTGGCCGCATTTGCCAGTGCTTGTGCTGTCTCCACTGCTGCGCGCTCCGCGGCAACGCCATCAGAACAATCCGTTCCGGTCGTCCGCCCTGTGCTGTCCGGGAACGGAGAGATTCTGCCGTCAGAATGAAGGACTACAATGCGTAAATATCTCCTCGCTCTCACCCTGCTGTCGGCATCCCTTTCGACCGCGGCGTTCGCCCAGCAGCCCCAGCAGGGGCGCGGCACGGCCGAAGAGCAGAAGGCCTGCACGCGCGACGTGCAGAAGTTCTGCCGTCCGGTCATCGATCAGGGCGATTTCACGATTCTGGCCTGCCTGAAGGAGAATCGGGCCAAGATCTCGCAGGCTTGCGATCAGGTCCTGAAGACCCACAACCAATAAGCTTTCGCGTGGCCCGTGGAGCGTTCACGGGCCCGCCTTTGCGGCGACCTCGATTCGCGAGGGCAGGGGACCCCGCGAGACAGGTTGGTTTTGCGGGCATATTCCCCTATATGGGGGCCGCGACGGCTTGGCCGGGCGCCTAAAAAAGCCTTCCTGTTCAGACGATTGTTAACCAGTCCTCGATGACCACTGCGAGCGAATTGCGATCCGGCAAGGGTGACCGCGACGAGAATTTTCCCGTCGCGTCGTGGATCATTCATCCGCGTCACCGCGCGCTGATCCTCGCCTTCTACAATTTCGTTCGCACCGCCGACGACATCGCCGACCATGCGACGTTGCCGGCTGAAGAGAAGCTCGCCTATCTCGACCTGCTCGAGGCCGAGCTCAACGGCAACGGCAACTCGCAGGCCGAGGCCGTCAATCTCCGCCGAGCGCTGGCCGAGCGCGGCATGCCGCCGCGCCATGCGCTCGACGTGCTGATCGCGTTCCGCATGGACGTGACGAAGCTGCGCTACGAGACCTGGGATGAGGTCATCCACTATTGCCGCTACTCGGCGATGCCGGTCGGCCGCTTCATGCTCGACGTGCACGGCGAGGCGACCTCGACCTGGGTTGCTTCGGATGCACTCTGCGCCGCCTTGCAGATCAATAATCACCTCCAGGATTGCGGCAAGGACTTTCGCGCGCTCAACCGCGTCTACCTGCCGCGCGATGCGCTGGCCGCAAGCGGCGCGTCGGTCGAGCAGCTCGGCGGCGATCATTCGCCGCCGCAGATGCTGGCCTGTCTCCAGGCGCTCGCCGCGCGCAACGAAGAGCTCCTGAACGAGAGCAAGTCTCTTTCCGCCGAGGTGCGGGACTTCCGCCTCGGCCTCGATATCTCGGTGATCCAGGCCTATGCCGACCGCATCGTGCGCCTGCTCAAGGTGCGCGATCCCCTGCGCGAACGCGTGCATCTGAACAAGGCCGAGCTCCTCACCTTCAGCCTCGCCGGCATCGCCGGCGAAATCGGTCGTCGCGCCTTCGGGCGCAAGCCAATCTCCAATCCGGGGCCGGCCCATGACGCTTGAGGCGACCTCGCCCGGCGCCAATTATGGCTCGACCGCATCCGGCAGCTCATTCTACGCTGCGATGCGGATCCTGCCGCGCCACCAGCGCGAGGCGATGTTCCAGATCTACAGCTTCTGCCGCCAGGTCGACGACATCGCCGATTCCAACGGTCCGCGCGATGAGCGCCTCGCCGCGCTCCAGGAATGGCGCAACGACATCGATGCGCTCTATCAGGGCCACCCGCCGCCACGGCTCGCCGACTACGTCGCCTCGGTGAAGACCTTCGGATTGAAGCGGGAGGATTTCCTCGCCATCGTCGATGGCATGGAGATGGACGTGCCGCAGGACATCCGCGCGCCTGACATGGCGATCCTCGATCTCTACTGCGATCGCGTCGCGAGTGCCGTGGGACGCCTGTCGGTGCGGGTGTTCGGCATGCCCGAAGAGGATGGCATCCTGCTCGCCCATCATCTGGGCCGCGCGCTCCAGCTCACCAACATCCTGCGTGACATCGACGAGGACGCTGGCCTCGGCCGGCTCTATCTGCCGCGCGAGGGCTTGCTGCATGCCGGCATCACCTCCAGCGATCCGCAGCGCGTGATCGCAGAACGCGCGCTGCCGAAGGTCTGCCTGCCGCTCGCCCAGCGCGCGCAGGCGCATTTCGAGAAGTCGGATGAGATCATGGCGCGCAACAAGCGCCGCGCGGTGCGTGCGCCACGGATCATGTCGAAATATTATCACGCCATTCTGGACCTCTTGCTGGAACGCGGCTTTGCCGCGCCCCGCGCGCCCGTGCGCGTGTCCAAGGCCGCACGTATCGCCATCCTTCTCCGCTACGCTTTTTTCTGATGCAAAAGACAGCTCACATCATCGGTGCCGGCATTTCCGGCCTCTCAGCCGCGGTGCGGCTCGCCAATGCCGGCTTCCAGGTCGCCGTGCACGAGGCGACGCAGCAGGCCGGCGGTCGCTGCCGCTCCTATTTCGACGGCGCGACCAATCTCGTCATCGACAACGGCAACCATCTCCTGTTGTCGGGCAACCGCCACGCGCTCGCCTATGCACGCTCGATCGGCACCGAGGCGGGGCTGGTGGGCCCGGCGCGCGCGCAGTTTCCCTTCGTTGATCTGAAGACGGGGCAGCGCTGGCAGCTCGATCTCGGCGACAGCCGTCTGCCGGGCTGGGTATTCGACGAGAGCCGTCGTGTCCCCGACACCGGACTGACCGACTATCTCAAGCTCGCGCCGCTGATCTGGGCGTCGGAGGAGACGCTGGTCGGCAAGTCGATCCCCTGCGAGGGCGTGCTGTATCAGCGTCTGGTGCAGCCGCTGTTGCTCGCGGCGCTCAACGTCGATCCGCCCGAGGGTTCGGCGGGCCTTGCTGGCGCGATCGTGCGGGAGACGCTGCTCGCCGGCGGCCAGGCCTGCCGGCCGCTGATTGCGCGCGACGGCTTAAGCGCGGTGCTGATCGAGCCCGCGGTGAAGTTCCTGGCCGAGCGCGGCCATTCCGTGCAGCTCGGCCATGAGCTGCGCTCATACGCGACCACGGACGGCAAGGTCAGCGCGCTCAATTTCGGCGGCGAGGATGTCGTCGCGATCGGGCCCGACGATATGATCGTGATGGCGGTGCCGCCGCGTGCCGCCGCCTCGTTGCTGCCCGGCTTGAAGACGCCGACGCAATTCCGCGCCATCGTGAATGCGCATTTCCGCTTTGAGCCGCCGCCGGGCTCGGCCCCCATCCTGGGCGTGATCGGCGGTGTCGTCGAATGGCTGTTCGCCTTCCCGAACCGGTTGTCAGTCACCATCAGCAATGGCGATCGGCTGGTCGAGATGCCGCGCGAAGAACTCGCGCAGACGATCTGGAACGAGGTCTGCGACGCGGGCGGCGTTGCCGGCGAATTGCCCCCTTGGCAGATCGTGCGCGAGCGCCGCGCCACTTTTGCCGCCACGCCCGAGCAGAATGCCTTGCGTCCCGGGCCGGTCACCGCGCTGAAAAACCTGTTTCTTGCGGGCGACTGGACTGCTACGGGATTGCCAGCAACCATTGAGGGATCGGTCCGGTCCGGCGATCGCGCCGCCGATTTGGTCCTGGCCGCACGGCGGACCTGACGGGCTTTGGTCCCGGTCAATTATCCCAGCAACTATCGGAGATATCGAGCGAGATGCATTCCGTGAACAAGAGCGCGACCGACCGCGAAGTCTTGGAAACGAGCATTGCGTCGGCCACGCAAGGATTGCTCGGCTTCCAGCAATCCGACGGCCATTGGGTGTTCGAGCTCGAGGCCGACTGCACGATTCCGGCGGAGTACATCCTGCTGCGGCACCATCTCGCCGAGCCGGTCGACGCCGGGCTCGAGGCCAAGATCGGCAACTATCTGCGCCGTGTGCAGGGCGCCCATGGTGGCTGGCCCCTGGTGCATGACGGCGAGTTCGACATGAGCGCGAGCGTGAAGGCTTACTTCGCGCTCAAGATGATCGGCGATTCCATCGATGCGCCGCACATGGTGCGGGCGCGCGAGGCGATCCGTTCGCGCGGCGGCGCGATTCATAGCAACGTCTTCACCCGCTTCACGCTTGCGATGTTCGGCGTCGTGACGTGGCGCGCGGTGCCGGTGCTGCCGGTCGAGATCGTGCTGTTGCCGTTCTGGTCGCCGTTCCATCTCAACAAGATCTCCTATTGGGCGCGCACCACCATGGTGCCGCTGATGGTGCTCGCGGCGCTCAAGCCGCGCGCGCGCAATCCAAAGGCCGTCGGCATCGACGAGCTATTCCTCCAGGATCCGCGGTCGATCGGCATGACCGCCAAGGCGCCGCACCAGAGCATGGCCTGGTTCGTGCTGTTCCGCTCGCTCGATGCCATCTTGCGTGTCATCGAGCCGCTGTTTCCCAAGAGCTTGCGCAAGCGCGCGATCGACGCTGCGCTCGCCTTCACGGAGGAACGGCTGAACGGCGAGGACGGCATGGGCGCGATCTATCCGCCGATGGCCAACATCGTCATGATGTACGACGCGCTCGGCAAGGACGAGAGCTATCCGCCCCGCGCGACCACGCGCCGGGGCATCGACAAGCTGCTCGTGATCAGGGACGACGAAGCCTATTGCCAGCCCTGCGTCTCGCCGATCTGGGACACGACGCTGACGGCCCATGCGCTGCTCGAGGCTGGCGGCACGCAAGCCGTACCGGCTGCGAAGCAGGGCCTCGACTGGCTGATTCCGAAGCAGGAGCTGGAGGTGAAGGGCGACTGGGCGGTGAAGCGGCCCGAGACGCGCCCCGGCGGCTGGGCCTTCCAGTACAACAACGCCCACTATCCCGATCTCGACGACACCGCCGTCGTGGTGATGTCGATGGACCGCATGCGGCGCGAGCACGGCACGGCCGGCTACGACGCCGCGATCGATCGTGGCCGGGAATGGATCGAGGGCATGCAGAGCGACGACGGCGGCTGGGCTGCCTTCGACGTGAACAACCTCGAATATTATTTGAACAACATACCGTTCTCCGACCATGGCGCGCTGCTCGATCCGCCGACCGAGGACGTCACCGCGCGCTGCATCTCGATGCTGGCCCAGCTGGGCGAGACCGAGAAGACCAGCAAGCACCTGGCCGATGGCGTCGCCTATCTCCGGCGGACCCAGCACCCGGAGGGCTCCTGGTATGGCCGCTGGGGCATGAATTTCATCTACGGAACCTGGTCGGTGCTGTGTGCGCTGAATGCGGCCGGCCTCGGTCACGCCGACCCGATGATTCGCAAGGCGGCCGACTGGCTGGTCTCGATCCAGAACAAGGACGGCGGCTGGGGCGAGGACGCCGTCAGCTACCGGCTCGACTACAAGGGTTGGGAGGCGGCGCCCTCGACCGCCTCGCAAACGGCATGGGCCTTGCTTGCCCTTATGGCGGCCGGTGAGGTCGATCATCCGGCCGTCGCCCGCGGGGTGGAGTACCTGATTGCAACACAGAACCAAAAAGGGCTGTGGGACGAGCAGCGCTACACGGCGACAGGCTTCCCCCGCGTATTCTATCTACGGTATCATGGTTACTCGAAGTTCTTCCCGCTGTGGGCGCTGGCGCGGTATCGGAACTTGCGGAACACCAACAGCAGGGTGGTAGGGGTCGGAATGTGACTTTGGGGACGGGGGACGGGGGCTCCGCGGGTAATGCAATAGACCTGCGGCCGATACTAATTGTGACCGGTCTGGTTCAGGAGGCCCGCATCGCGGCAGGGCCCGGGATGGCCGTTATTTGCTCTTCCAGCAGCCCGACGCAGCTGCGGGCGCTTCTGACGGTGGTGGATCCCGAGAGCATCCGGGGCGTGATCTCCTTCGGTGTGGCAGGCGGGCTCGATCCCACGCTCCGGTCGGGCGACGTCGTGGTCGCGACCGAGGTGCTCGCGGGCGACGCCCGCTGGGCCGCCGGCCTGTCGCTCAGCGACGACCTCATTGACAGGCTGACCTCCGGACGCCGCCGCGTCGTGCGTGGCAGTCTCGCCGGTGCCGAACAGGTGGTCACCGGCCGGTCGTGCAAGGCGGCGCTCCATTCCGAAACAGGCGCAGCCGCCGTCGACATGGAGAGCCATATCGCGGCTGCCTACGCCGCCGAGGCAGACCTGCCGTTCGCCGCGCTCCGGGTCATCAGCGACCCCGCCCACCGCGCCTTGCCGGCGCTGGCGCGCGAGGCGATCAAGCCGAATGGCCAGATCGACGTGGCGACGATCTTGCGCGGCGTCGTGCGCAATCCAGGGACGCTGCGCGCGCTGGTCTCCACCGGCATCGACTTCAACCGCGCACTGCGCTCCTTGCGCGTCAGCCGCGACTTCCTGATCGGCAGCGACGGGCCTGTTCCCGAGACGATTTGAGGGGTTTCGAACCGGATAAGCGAGACATACAAAAAGGCCCGATCGAAACGCGATCGGGCCTTTTGCTATCATCGATGTTCCGCCGCTTACGCCGCGGTCGAGGCCTTCTGCTCGGCAGCGAGCGCCTCGTCGCGGCGGATCTCGGAAAGCTTCTTCTGGACCTGCTCCGAGAAGATGTACTGCGCCGGGCGCTGCTTGGAGAGGTCGATCTCCGGCGCCATCGGACCCGAGGTCTTGACGCCGCGCATCGCGACCCAGGCCGCCTTGATCGGGTTCGTCAGCGCAGCGGTGGCCGCCGTCGGCTCGTAGCCGCAATGCGCCATACAGTCGGCGCACTTCTCATACTTGCCGGTGCCGTAGGTTTCCCAATCGGTGGTCTCCATCAGCTCCTTGAAGGTCTTGGCATAGCCTTCGCCGAGCAGATAGCAGGGCTTCTGCCAGCCGAAGATGTTGCGCGCGGGCATGCCCCAAGGCGTGCACTCGTATTCCTGGTTGCCGGCGAGGAAGTCCAGGAACAGGCCAGAATGCATGAAGTTCCACTTCTTGCCCTTGCCCATCGCGAAGACGTCGCGGAACAACTTCTTGGTCTTGGTGCGATTGAGGAAGTGCTCCTGGTCCGGCGCACGCTCATAGGCGTAGCCCGGCGACATCGAAACACCGACGCCGAGCTCGGTGGTGAAGTCCAGGAACTTTGCGATCTCTTCCGCCGGATGGCCATCGAAGATGGTGGCATTGACGTTGACCGTGAAGCCGCGCGCCTTCGCCGCCTTGATCGCGGACACGGCGCGGTCGAACACGCCCTTCTGCGACACTGCCTTGTCGTGGTGATCCTTCAAGCCGTCCAGATGCACCGAGAAGAACAGGTACGGGGAGGGCTCGAACAGGTCGAGCTTCTTCTCGAGCAGAAGCGCGTTGGTGCAGAGCGAGACGAATTTCTTGCGCGCCACGAGGCCGCGCACGATCTCGCCGATCTCCTTGTGGATGAGCGGCTCGCCGCCGGGAATCGCCACCATCGGCGCGCCGCACTCGTCGGCGGCGTCCCAACACTCCTGCGCCGTCATGCGGCGGTTGAGGATCGCGTCCGGGTAGTCGATCTTGCCGCAACCGACGCAGGCGAGGTTGCAGCGGAACAGCGGCTCCAGCATCAGCACGAGCGGATAGCGTTTGCGGCCAAGCAGTTTCTGCTTGAGCAAATAGCCGCCGATACGCATTTCCTTGAAGAAGGGTATTGCCATCACACGTTTCTTTCTGGGCTTGGAATTCAGGTAGGTCAGCTTGCGGCGAGTTCCGCCGGAAGCCGGAATTCGATGTTTTCCTCGCGACCCGGGAGCACCGAGACCGAGACCGGTCCGATCCGTCGCAGGGCTTCGATCACGTCATCCACGAGAACCTCAGGTGCCGAGGCGCCGGCTGTGATGCCGACGGTCTTGGCGTCTTTCAACCATTCCGGATTTAGCACGCTGCCATCGGCGACCAGATAACTCGCCACGCCGGCCTCAGTGCCGATTTCGCGGAGCCGGTTCGAGTTGGAACTGTTGGCAGCGCCCACCACCAAGATCACGTCGACCAGCTTACTCAAGTCCCTTACCGCAGATTGGCGGTTCTGTGTCGCATAGCAGATATCCCGGATGTCGGGGCCTTGAATATCTGTAAAACGGGCCTGGAGGGCCGCGATAATGTCCCTGGTGTCGTCCACCGAGAGCGTGGTCTGGGTGATGTAGGCCACCGGCCGATCCGCCGGCAGGGTCAGGGCCTTAACCTCCTCGACGCTCTGGACCAGCAAAACGGGGCCTGGAACCTGACCCATGGTTCCCTCGACCTCGGGATGGCCGGCATGGCCGATCAGTATCAGGGTACGGCCCTTGGAGATGTAGCGCTTCCCCTGGTTGTGAACTTTCGTGACCAAGGGACAGGTCGCATTCAGCACAGGAAGGTCGCGCGCGGCAGCCTCTTCCTCGACGCTGCGGGCCACGCCATGGGCGCTGAAAACGGTCATCGATTTCGCCGGAACCTCGGACAGCTCCTCGACGAAGATTGCGCCCTTCTTCTTCAAGCTCTCGACGACGTATTTGTTGTGCACGATCTCGTGGCGCACATAGACGGGCGGGCCGTACTTCTCGAGCGCCCGCTCCACGATCTCGATGGCACGCACCACGCCGGCACAAAAGCCGCGCGGCTGCGCTAGATAAACTTCCATAGGACGCCCATTACGCAAGTTGCACCAAATCCGTTCAGTTGTCCCCGGCGGCCCCCGATACATGCCAATAGTGCAATATCCGCACCATTGGTTCCGCATCAGCGGTAGCAGCCCACCCGTCCGTTTGGCCCCAAGCGCATGGAGGCACATAGGCCTTGTGTCAAAAAAACGGGCGCGAGGAAAGGTGGATCGCGTGCTCAGTTCCATTAACGGTATTATGATGCTGCAAGGTTAAGGCAACGGTCTCACCCCTTCGTCACTTTACCGCCTCAACTGGCCGTCTATACCGCCCGCGCGACCATTGACTTCCGTCAATTCCTCGAACCTCCCGACGGGTCAAACCGCCCAAAACAGCGATAGGTTTCGCGGGGGAACTCCGATAAACAGCGGGCGTTTCCGGCAAGCTGTTTTAAAGCCAGAAAGAGAAGATGTGCTGCAAAGTATAGTCGTTGCGATCGTCCGAGCCTGCACCCGATTTGCCACCCTCGTCGTCGTCGCCGGGCTCCTGCTGGCGGTCGGCGCGGGCTACTACGCGGCGCGCCATTTCGCCATCAACACCGATATCAACTCGCTGATCGCGCAAAATCTCGACTGGCGGCAACGCGACCAGGCCTTCGACCGTGCCTTCGACCGTGACGCGACCATTCTGGCCGTCGTCGAGGCGGCAACGCCCGAGATGACGACGGCTGCGGCCGACTCGCTCTACGCCAAGCTGAGGGACGACAGGACCAATTTCGTGTCGATGCAGCAGCTCGGCACCGGCGAATTCTTCGAGAAGAACGGGCTGCTGTTCCTGCCGACCGAAGAGGTCGGCAAGATCACCGGGCAGTTCGAATCCGCGGCGCCCCTGATCGAGATCATGGCCGGCGATCCCTCGATCCGCGGTCTCACCGGCGCGCTGGAGACCGGGCTTGCCGGCGTCAAGCGGGGCCAGGTGAAGCTCGACAATACCGAACGTCCCTTCAACCTGATCGCGCAGACGGTCGAGACTGTCCTGGGCAAGGGCAACGCGATTTTCTCCTGGCGCGAGCTCGTCAGCGACAAGCCGCTTTCCGACTCGGACAAGCGCGCCTTCATCGAGTTCAAGCCGGTCCTCGACTACAACGCGCTCGAGCCTGGCAAGGGCGCAACGGATGCGATCCGCAAGGCCGCGGCCGATCTGGATTTCCCGACCAAATACCAGGCGCGGGTGCGCCTGACAGGTCCGGTCCCGATCGCAAACGAGGAATATGCCACGGTGCAGGAAGGCGCCGTCGTCAACGGCATCGGCACCGTCCTGGTGGTGTTGCTGATCCTGTGGCTCGCGCTGCATTCGGCGAAGATCATCTTCGCCGTGTTCGTCAACCTGTTCGTCGGGCTTGCGATCACGACGGCCGCGGGCCTGATGATGGTCGGCTCGCTCAACCTGCTGTCGATCGCCTTCGCCGTGCTGTTCGTCGGTCTCGGCGTCGATTTCGGCATTCAGTACAGCGTCCGTTATCGCTCGGAGCGCTACAAGGTCAATGATCTCACGTCTGCGCTTGTGCTGGGCGCCAAGCGCTCGGCGATCCCGCTGTCGCTGGCCGCGATGGCGACGGCAGCGGGCTTCCTCTGCTTCATGCCGACCGACTACAAGGGCATCTCCGAGCTCGGGCAGATCGCCGGCGTCGGCATGCTGGTGGCATTCCTCTCCTCGATCACCGTGCTGCCTGCGCTCTTGAAGCTGCTCAACCCGCCCGGCGAGAAGGAGCCGGTCGGCTACGCCTTCCTGGCGCCGCTCGATCACTTCCTGGAGAAGCACCGCGTGGTGATCGTGGGCGGCACGCTGCTGCTCGCCGTCGGCGGCCTGCCGCTGCTCTACTACATGAAGTTCGACTTCAACCCGATGAACCTGCGCAACCCCAGGGCGGAGTCGATCGCGACCTTCCTTGACCTGCGCAAGGATCCGAACACCGGCGCCAACGCCATCAACGTGCTGACCAATTCGGAAGAGCAGGCGAGGCAGATCGAGGCGAGGCTCGAGAAGCTGCCGGAGGTGCTGCGGGTGATGTCCCTCGACAGCTTCGTGCCATCGGATCAGGCACCGAAGCTGAAGCTGATTGCGCAGGGTGCCAAGGTGATCAACCCCGCGCTCAACCCGGACCAGGTCGACGCTGCGCCTTCCGACCAGGAAAACGTCGACGCGCTGAAATCCTCGGTCGAGGCCTTGCGCAGGACTGCAGGCAACGACAAGGGACCCGGCGCTACCGCCTCGCGGCGGCTTGCGGATGGGCTCGAGAAGCTCGCCAACGCGGACGAGGCGACCCGCAACAAGGCGCAGGAGGTCTTCATCACGCCGATGAAGATCGTGTTCGATCAGCTCAGGAACGCGATGCAGGCCGAGCCGGTCACGCTGAAGTCGCTGCCGCCTGATCTGGTCAATGCCTGGAAGAGCAAGGACGGCGTGATCCGCGTCGAGGCGCTGCCGCGCGGCGATCCCAACGACAACGACACCTTGCGCAAGTTCGCCGCGGCCGTGCTCGCGGCCGAGCCGGCCGCGATCGGCGGTCCGGTCTCGATCCTGAAATCGGGCGATACCGTCGTGCGCGCCTTCATCATGGCCGGCATCTATGCGCTGGTCGTCATCAGCCTGCTGTTGTGGGTCACGTTGCGGCGATTCACCGATGTGCTGATGACCTTGGTGCCGCTCCTGGTTGCGGGCGCAGTGACGCTCGAGATCTGCGTGTTGATTGGGTTGCCGCTCAACTTCGCCAATATCGTCGCCTTCCCGTTGCTGCTCGGCGTCGGCGTCGCCTTCAAGATCTACTATGTCGTGGCCTGGCGCTCCGGCAGGACAAATCTGCTGCAGACCAGCCTGACGCGGGCGATCTTTTTCAGCGCGCTGACGACGGCCACCGCGTTCGGCAGCCTGTGGCTGTCGAGCCATCCCGGCACGTCCAGCATGGGCAAGCTGCTCGCGCTGTCGCTGGTGACCACGCTCGCCGCCGTGCTGCTGTTTCAGCCGGCCCTAATGGGCAAACCCCGCAATCTCAGGGAGTAGGCAGATGTCGCCGACGGGATCGGCGGCACCCTTCTGGGCGGGTTTTGCGCTCGCGGCGGCGCTCTTTGGAGCGGCGGGCGCTGCGGTCGCGGCCGTCTTGGGCGCCGCGCCGGTGGTCTTCGGTGAGCCCTTGGCCATGCTGTTGGCGGGGCTCGACGGAATCGGCGGTCCGACTCGGGTCCAGGTCTCGCCGCCGCAGAGAAAGCCGAGCACGCAGCCCTTGATCTCGAGCTGGTCCGTTCCAGCGGGTGTGATGGTCGACGCGTAAAGCTGGCCGTCCTTGGCGTTGTAGACTTGGCCCTCCCACTGGTCGGCACCGGCCTTCTTCTTCATGTCGATCAGAATCGCCATGCCCAGGGTCGGCCTGTTCTTTTTCGAGACATCCGGGTTGTTCTCGTCGCGGCCGCCGGGGGTCTTTTCCCAGGACACCGCGCCCCACATGCTGCCATTGCATTGCGCCACGCGGATGTTGGCGACGCCGTCGGCGACCCGCCAATCGCCGGTGGGATCGGCGGCGAGCGCCGGCGTCAGGCAGGTGTAACCGCAAGCCAGTATTATTCCGGAGTAAAGGGCCAAACGCATGAAAGTTCCTTGGCAGTGCAACATGACCTAAAGCTGTGCTTGCGAAGATGGTCCGAAAAAGGGCAAAAGGCCGCAACGACCGTTTTCTGTTGACGACACAGCCATCAACCGAAGTATGTAGCGGATGCACACTCCAAATCCAAACATGGCTCAGCTCTTTGCTGACCGCGAGGCGCAACGCAGCTCCCTGCATACGCGTCACCTGAACGAGCAGTTCGTTCGGGTGCTCAAGACCATCGGTTACGATGTCGGCTTTCAGAAGGGGCAGGGACAGTACCTCTACGACCGCGATGGCGCGCGCTATCTCGACCTGCTGTCCGGCTTTGGTGTGTTCGCGATCGGCCGCAACCATCCGGTGATGCGCGAGGCGCTGAAGAGCGTGCTCGATGCCGATCTGCCCAATCTCGTTCAGTTCGACGTCTCGACGCTCGCCGGCGTGCTCGCCGAGCGGCTGCTCAAATACGTGCCCTATCTCGACAAGGCGTTCTTTGCCAATTCGGGCGCGGAGAGTGTCGAAGCCGCGATCAAGTTCGCGCGTGGTGCCACGGGGCGCCCGGGCATCGTCTATTGCGCTCACGCCTATCACGGCCTGACCTACGGCGCGCTGTCGCTGACGGGGGACTCGAATTTCCGCAGCGGCTTCGAGCCGCTCCTGCCCGGCTGCACTTCGGTTCCGTTCAACGATCTCGCTGCGTTGGAAAAGGCACTGTCCTCGCGCGAGGTCGCAGGCTTCATCGTCGAGCCGATCCAGGGCAAGGGCGTCAACATGCCCACCGACGAGTTCCTGCCGGGCGCGGCTGCGCTCTGCAAGAAATACGGCACGCTGTTCATCGCCGATGAGATCCAGACCGGCATGGGCCGCACCGGCCGCTTCCTTGCGGTGGAACACTGGAACGTCGAGCCCGACATGGTGCTGCTGTCGAAGTCGCTCTCGGGCGGCCACGTGCCGGTCGGCGCGGTGCTGACGCGGAAAAGCATCTTCGACAAGATCTTCAACCAGATGGATCGTGCGGTGGTGCACGGCTCGACCTTCTCCAAGAACGATCTCGCGATGGCCGCCGGCATCGCCACGCTGGACGTGATGGAATCCGAGAAGCTGATCGAGGCTGCCGCCAAGCGCGGTGCCGAGCTGCGCCTCGCGCTGACGCGCATGGTTCCCGGCTACGAACTGATGAAGGAAGTGCGCGGCAAGGGTCTGATGATCGGCGTCGAGTTCGGCCCGCCGAAATCGCTGCGGCTCCGCGCCTCCTGGAACGTGCTGGAGACTGCCAACAAGGGCCTGTTCTGCCAGCTCATCACCGTGCCGCTGTTCAAGGACCACAAGATCCTGACCCAAGTCGCCGGCCACGGCAGCCACACCATCAAGCTTCTGCCGCCGCTCACCATCACCGAAGAAGACTGCAACTGGATCGAGAAGGCGTTCGACGACGTCATCGCCGGCAGCCACAAGGTCCCCGGCGCGATCTGGTCGCTCGGCAAGACGCTGGTAGACAACGCGGTGAGAAGGTCGGCGTAGGCAGGCGGCTTCCAATCAAGTGACATAGCCATGTCCTTGCATTCGGCTCTTCGTTCAAAGCAGCGTCGGGCCCTGACGGCCTATCTCTGTCTGTGCGCCGTCGCGCTATTGGGTGGATCGCTCGCGCCAAGGGGCGCCGCAGCGCAGACAAGCCAAGCCGTCAACAAGGATGCTGATAATCTGATGGTTGTCATCAGGGAGACGCCCGGTGCCAACAAGCAGGACGAGGCGTTGGAGCCGTTCGGCAAACTGCGTGCCCGACTGGCCGATGGCAAGGAGGTCGAATTTGAATTGGCGGCGTTCAAATTGCTGGGTGACACGCATTTGCGGTTCGTCTTTGACGGATCGATTTCCATGCTGAATGCGACACCACAGGATCTCGCTCGACTGCACCTGAATCCAGCGCAAGTGCTTCGCCTTGCGGTAGGCAACGTCAAGCGGGTTTATGGTGATCCCGTCGCAACGCCCTGGACCGGTGGATTGATGCAGGTCCGTGGAAAATCTCCCGACCTCAACAGCAGCTATTTCCTCGACCAGGATTTCTGGCGAGGTCTTCTTCGCGACCATCCCGAAGGCATCTTGGTCGCCGTCCCAAAGCGCGGTGGACTGTTGTTCGCACCCGTGGGCGACAGCAAAGCGGTGGATGGATTGCGTAAGGGTGTTTCGTATCTCTATTCAAGCAGTGGACAGATGCGCGTGTCGTCAGCCTTGTATTTGTTCAAGGATGACCACTGGACGGTCTTTCAGCCGCCGCAGGCCCAATGAGATCGCGCTGGCGGCATGCAGGCTTGATCTGAATTTTCTTGGACGCGGTGGATGACGGCCGTCCACCGGTTATGCTGCCTTCGGCTTGTTCACCGTCTCGATGCGATCGAGAACCTTGCCTAGATCGCGCTTGGCGATCTGGATGTCGTAGTCGTTCTGAAGATTGAGCCAAAGCTGCGCCGTGGTGCCGAGCGCCTTGGCGAGCCGAAGGGCGGTGTCCGCGGTAACGCCTGTCTGCTCGCCTGCAATGCGCTCAATTCGCGTGCGAGGCAGGCCGCATGCCTTGGCAAGCGCGCCGGCGGACATGTTCAAGGGAACGAGGAATTCCTCCCGTAGCACTTCACCAGGATGCAGGGGTTTGAGCTTCTTGGCCATCGTCGTTCTCCTAGTGATAGTCCACAATCTCGACCTCGGCGGACCCTTCCAGCGTCCAGATGAAGCATATTCGAAACTGGTCGTTGATCCTGATGGAGTGTTGTCCTTTACGGTCGCCCATGAGCGCCTCGAGGCGGTTGCCCGGAGGCGACCTCAAGTCACCTAGATTGTCGGCGGCATGGAGATAGCGCAATTTCCGGCGCGCAACCTTGATCAAGTCGGCAGGAAAGCCCTTGGGATTCTCGCCGTTGAAGACGGCCTCGGTCGTCCTGTCCCGGAAATTTCTAATCACATGGTGAATGTATCATCAAATGATACATAGATCAAGATGACATATTGCGGACGGTTGGCTACCCCTCCACATTCGCCTTCATCGCCGTCTCGAACTTGTCGACGAATTCGGCGAGCTCGTCGGCGCCGATGTCGCTGACGGCCCAGAAGTTAAGGCCGCGATCGCCCCAGCGGCGGCAGTTGAAGCCCTGCATGGTCTGGGTTTTCGGCGGGCGGTGCTCGGCGCTTGCGGTCTGCGACACGAACAGGTTGATGATGTGCTGGCGGCGCCGGTAGACCACCGCGCCGATCGCGCGGGCGTCGATATAATCGAGCCGGCCGCCGACCAGCGTAAAGCCCTGCGCGGTGAGGTCGATCACGGGCGGGGCGACGTCGAGCTTGCCGTTGAACCACGGTTTTACCGTGTGCTGGTCGGTGGAGACGACGTCGGTCAGATGACCGGCCTGAAGCGAGCGCAGATGCGCGGAGACGACTTCGGACAGGATGCGCTGCTGGTCGTCCTGGCGCAGCACGATGGCAACGAGGCCGGTGGCGGCGAGCGCCGACACCGCCGAGCCCATCGCAAAGCCGCGCAGCACCGCGCGGCGGCTCTGCAGGCGCGGCTGCGGCAGCGAGGCCTCGATGCGGGCACGCAAGCTTGCCGGCGCGGTGTAACGCAAATCGGTATCGGCGAGCACGCGCTTCATCTCGCGCTGCGCGGCGAGCTCGGCTGCACAAGCCGGGCAGGTCGCGATGTGTGCCTCGACCTCGCTGGTATGACCGGCGTCGAGCTCGCCGTCGATCAGTGCGTGAAGCAGAAGCTTTGCCTCGTCGCAGGTCATTTCGGTTGCTCCTCTTCCGCCATCCAGGCTGCGCGCAGCATGGCGCGGGCCCGGGCAAGGCGGGACATCACTGTGCCGATCGGCGCGCCGACAGCGTCTGCGATTTCGCGATAGGACAGGTTGTTGATCTCCCGCAGCACAAAGGTCTCCCTGAATGGCTCGGCCAGAGCCTCGATGAGTTTTCTGATCGCCGTCGCATCGCGCGTTCGCAGCATGTCAGCTTCGGGATTTGCTTCGGTCTCGCGCCAGATCGGCGGCTGCTCGGCCGCTTCGGGAATATCCTCGATCGCCGCGGGCGAATGCGCCCGACGCGCATATTCGGCATTGCAGACGTTACGCAGGATCGCGAATAGCCACGGCTTCATCGCCGGGCCGCGATAGCTGTCGAAATGTTTTAGCGCGCGCAGGTAGCACTCCTGCACGGCATCCTCCGCATCCGAGGCGTCACGCAGCAGATAGCGCGCGAGCGTGTAGACGTCGTCCAGATGCGGCAGCGCCGCTTCACGGAAGCGACGCGCCTTGTCGGGATCATCGCTGGTGGAGGACATCGCCGCTCGCTTTGCCTTATCGCCGGTGCCGGCTTTCGACGTGCGTGCCCGGCCAGCGTCAACCCACTGGCCGGGCAGGATGGTGATGCCTTGGTTTGAGCCGTTACTCAACCTTGATCAACCCCGTCATGTGCGGATGCAGCGAACAAAAATATTTGTAATCGCCGGCCGCCGTGAAGGTGAACGAGAACTTGTCCTCGGTGTCGAGTGTCTTCGACCTGAACTTGCCGGCCGAGACGATGGTGTGAGGGATATCGTCCCGATTGGTCCAGGTGATCGTGGTGCCGGTCTTCACTGTGAGCTCGGCCGGCTGGAAGGTGAAATTGTCGATATGCACCTCCACGTCGTCGGCGCGGGCAGTGGTGATGGGCAGCAGCACGGCCGCGGCCACGGCGAGACCGAAGTCGCGGCGATTGAGAGTCTTCATGGTCAGCTTCCGTTCAACCCTGGAGCGGCGTGTCGATGATCGCAAGCGGCTGGTTGCCTTGCTTGAAGTTGACGCTGGCGACCCCGAGCATGGAGCGGAGCTTTGCGTCCTCGACTTTCATCGGGCCGGGTGAGGGGGCAGCTCCGGGCGCGGGCTGCGGGAAGGCGGTGGAGCGCGCGGTGTGGAAGGTGACGTTGCCCTCCACCTTCTGCATCACCTGGTGGATGTGGCCGTTGAGCACGGTGACCGAGCCGAAGCCTTTGACGTATTCAAGCGCGCGCGCGCCGTCCTCGGTGCCCCAGCCCCATTGCGGATAGACGGTCCAGAGCGGGATGTGGGCGAACAGCACCACCGGGGTGGATTTCGATTTGCCGCGCAGATCATCCTCCAGCCATGCGAGCTGCTCGGCGCCGAGATTGCCGAGTCCACCGGCCTTGAGATCGACGACGTTGACGAGGCCGACGAAATGCACACCGCCGGCATCGAACGAATACCAGCCCTGGCCCTTGGTGCCGCGGCCGTAGCGGTCGCGATAGAACTTCACCTCCTCGTCGAGGAAATCATGTTCGCCCGGCACGTAGTGCACGTCGAGCTTGGTCTGCGAGATGATGCGCTCGGCATTGTCGAACTCGGCGGCCTTCGACAGGTGGGTGATGTCGCCGGTGTGGATCATGAAGGACGGCTTGGCCGGCATCGCGTTGATCTTGTTGACCGCCTCCTCCAGCGTGCCGAGCGCGTTGGGATTGGCCGGCTTGTCGAAGCCGACATGGCTGTCGCTGATCTGGAGGAAAGTCATGCCGGGCGCTTCGGCCGCCTGCACGGAATCGACGATGCCGAGCGAGCGCGGCACGCCACCCGTGATGGTCCAGAGCACCCCGGTGCCGGCCCAGGTCATGCATTCGAGCACCTTGCGGCGGTTGACGCCGTCGTCCCCGTGGTCGTGTCCGCTCATCACGCCTCTCCTTGCGCCCGGAATTGGGCTTCGGAGGAGGTGATCGGGGGAGCGGCTGGTTTATTCCGGGAAGTGATGACGATTTCGTGAGGGAGTGGCGCAAGTCCAGCGGCCTCAGATCTGCCGCTTAAGGGCTAAGCCACGCAAATGCGCGGCGCAGAAATGCCGATGCATCCGTCTCGACCGGTGTTCCGTGGGCCATCAGTACCTTTTCTGCAGGCCACGCGAGAACGCGCGTGAGAGCTTCTCGCGCCACGCGTCGGTTGGCAAACGCAATCCGGAACTTGTGCGGCACCGACGGTTCGGGCCCAACCATGCGATCCAGCTTCGCAACGGTTGCCCGCCACCCCGACAGCAGATGAGACGGAATTTGCTGGAGGAGATCTGTGAAGAGCACCGTCCTGCTGCTGGCATGAAAGAACACCACTTCCGTCGTGATTAGGTTGCCACGCACCGCGACTTGGTCGATCACCTCGGCCCAATCGGGGGCCGGTGTATCTTCGACGTCGGCATCGAAGCTGATATCGATGCGCTTCTTGCGCAGGCCGGGAGGCGCGTGGAGCTTGGCTCCCGGGTAGGCCCGCTTCCACTCAGGCAGGAAGAGGTGATGAAGTGAGTTGGGCGCGACGATGTGGCGGACTTCGCCGACGGTATCGACTGCTTCTCGCAGAGCCTCGGTGATTTTCGTGGGCGACCAGACAAACAGACTTCCGTCCGGTAACCTGATGACAGCCATTCGGGTAGGATAGTGAAATCCAGCGACCGCGACGTTGGGCCCATCTGCGATCCAGATGTCGCGGCCGAACTCCTGCAGCATCGTCAAAGCTACCTCGCATCTTCCAAAATCATCATTGCCCCTTTCTCGGCGATCATCGCGGTCGGCGTATTGGTGTTGCCCGACGTGATCGTCGGCATGATCGAGGCGTCGATGATGCGGAGGCCACTGAGGCCGTAGAAGCGCAGGCGCTCGTCGACGACCGCCATCGGATCGTTGGCCGCGCCCATCTTCGCCGTGCCGACGGGATGGAAGATGGTGGTGCCGATATCGCCGGCGGCTTTGGCGAGCGAGGCGTCGTCGTCGCCGACGGAGGGGCCGGGCAGGTATTCGCTGGGGCGATACTTTGCCAGCGCCTTCTGCTGCATCAGGCGGCGCGTGGTGCGGATGGCGTCGGCGGCGACCTGGCGGTCGTCGGCGGTCGAGAGGTAATTCGGCGCGATGATCGGCTTCTCGTCCGGCGTCGCGGCGCGTAAGCGCACGTTGCCGCGCGAGGTCGGCTGGAGATTGCAGGCGCTCACCGTGATCGCGGGGAAGCGATGCAGAGGATCGCCGAACTTGTCGAGCGAGAGCGGCTGCACGTGGAACTGGATGTTGGCGCGCGCGCGCGTCGCGTCGGAGCGGGTGAAGATGCCAAGCTGAGACGGCGCCATGGTGAGGGGACCTCGGCGGCGGAAGGCATAATCGAGCCCCATGAGGCCGCGGCGGAACAGATTGTAGTAGGTCTCGTTCAGTGTGCGTACGCCCTCGACCTTGTAGATCGCGCGTTGTTGCAGATGGTCCTGCAAATTGCGTCCCACGCCGGGCCGGTCCATCACGATGTCGATGCCGAGCGGCGTGAGCCAGTCGGCAGGTCCGATGCCGGTGCGATGCAGGACCTGGATCGAGCCGATCGCGCCCGCCGAGAGGATCACCTCGCGCTTGGCGCGCGCCTCGATGGTCTCGCCGTTCTGGATGAAGCGCACGCCGACGGCGCGGCCATGCTCGATGATGAGGCGGTCCACCAGCACGTGCTTCTCGAGCCGCAGATTGGGACGCTTCAGCGCGGGCTTGAGGAAGCCGCGCGCCGAGGACCAGCGGCGGCCGCGCTTCTGGTTGACGTGGAAATAGCTCGTGCCCTCGTTGTCACCGGTGTTGAAATCCGGGATGCGCTTGATGCCCATCTCCTCTGCGGCATCGCCCACGGCGTCAAGAATAGTCCAGGAGAGCCGCGGCGCCTCGATGCGCCAGCCGCCACCGACGCCGTGATGCTCGCTTTCGCCCAGGAAATGATCCTCCAGCCGCCTGAACAGCGGCCGCACATCATCATAGCCCCAGCCGGCGAGCCCGAGCTGGCGCCAATGGTCGTAGTCGGCGGCTTGTCCCCGCATCGAGATCATGGCGTTGATCGCCGAGCAGCCGCCGATCACCTTGCCGCGGGGGTAAGCGAGCGCGCGGCCGTTCAGTCGCGGCTCGGCCTCGGTCTTGAACATCCAGTCCGAGCGCGGGTTGCCGATGGCAAAGAGATAACCGACGGGGATGTGAAACCAGATCCAGTTGTCGTCGCCGCCGGCCTCGAGAATGAGGACGCGGTTGTTCGGATCAGCCGAGAGCCGGTTGGCGACGATGCAGCCCGCCGTGCCGGCCCCGACGACGATGTAATCGAACTCACCCTCAAGCCGTCTCGGCATTCTGCTTCCGCCCGCTCGTCCTATTTAGTCGGACGTGGATGGCCAAGACAAGCCAGCGGCCAGCCATGACGGCGAGGCAGGGCTACCTCGACTAGGTAGACGGCAGCTTGCATGGTAGACAATGCTGTATTCCCAACTGAAGGCTTGAGATCCTCCATGCCCATCGTGAACCGTGTCGCCGATCTTCAACCTGACATCCAGGCCTGGCGGCGGGACATCCATCAGCACCCGGAGCTGCTCTATGACGTTCACCGCACCGCAGCATTCGTCGCGGACCGTCTGCGCGAGTTCGGTTGCGATGAGGTCGTGACCGGCATGGGCCAGACCGGCGTGGTCGGGCTGATCAAGGGCAAGAAGCCGGCCGGCGAGGGCATCAAGACCATCGGCCTGCGCGCTGACATGGACGCGCTGCCGATCGAGGAACAGACCAACCTGCCTTACGCTTCGAAGAATCCGGGCAAGATGCACGCCTGCGGCCATGACGGTCACACCGCGATGCTGTTAGGGGCGGCCCGCTATCTCGCCGAGACCCGCAATTTCGCCGGCGATGCCGTCGTGATTTTCCAGCCGGCCGAGGAGGGTGGCGCCGGCGGCGCGGCCATGGTCAAGGACGGGCTGATGGAGCGTTTTTCCATCGACCAGGTCTACGGCATGCATAACGGCCCCGGCATTCCGATCGGCTCGTTCGCGATCCGGCAGGGGCCGATCATGGCGGCGACCGACGAGGTCGACATCAAAATCGAGGGTGTCGGCGGCCACGCCGCGCGTCCGCACAAATGCGTCGATTCCGTTCTGGTCGGCGCGCAGCTGATCACGGCGCTGCAGTCGATCGTCGCGCGTAGCATCGATCCCCTGGATTCGGCCGTGATCTCGATCTGCGAATTCCACGCCGGCAACGCCCGCAACGTCATTCCGCAGACCGCGGAGCTGAAGGGGACGATTCGCACGCTGACGCCGGAGGTGCGGGCCCTTGTCGAGAAGCGCGTGCGCGAGGTGGTGGCGGGCGTGGCGCAGATCACCGGCGCGAAAATCGATCTGCACTACAAGAGGAATTATCCTGTGGTGAACAATCATGCCGCGCAGACCGAGATCGCGCGGACAGTGGCCAAACAGGTCGCGGGCGATGCCAATGTGCACGAGATGCCGCCGCTTATGGGCGGCGAGGATTTTGCCTATATGTTGGAAGCGCGCCCCGGCGCCTTCATCTTCTGCGGCAATGGCGACAGCGCGGGTCTGCATCACCCCGCATATAATTTCAACGACGAGGCGATCGTCTACGGTACGTCCTATTGGATCAAGCTGGTGGAGAACTCTCTGGCGGCTTCGTAAGCACGCAAACCTGAGCCAAAATGAAAAGGGCCGCGCGATGCACGGGCCCTTTGTCGTTGAGTGGCGTAGAGCTCAGAACACGCGCGAGAACACGTAATAGAGCACGCCGGAGATGATCATCGCGGCCGGCAGCGTCAGCACCCAGGCCATCGCGATGTTGCGGATCGTCGCCCATTGCAGACCGGAGCCGTTCGCCGCCATGGTTCCGGCGATGCCTGACGACAGCACATGCGTGGTCGAGACCGGCAGGCCGTAGACGTCGGCGGCGGCAATGGTGGCGGCTGCGGTGATCTCGGCGCAGGCACCTTGCGCGTAGGTGAGGTGCGTCTTGCCGATCTTCTCGCCGACGGTGACGACGATGCGCTTCCAGCCGACCATGGTGCCGAGGCCAAGCGCGATGGCGACCGCGATCTTCACCCAACCGGGGATGAACTTCGTGGCGTTGTCGAGCGAGCCCTTATAGGCGGTGAGCACGGCGACGTCGTTGGCGCTGAGCTCGGCCTCCTTGTCCTTCATCAGGAAGCGGATCGCTTCGGAGACGAGGTACATGTCGTTGCGGGTGTTGCCGACGACTTCCGCCGGCACCTTCGCCAGCGAGCCGTAGGTGGTGACCTGCTTGGCGATGTCGCGCACCAGCACGGCGAGCGACGGGAATGTGCCGCCGTTGACCTCGTGTTGAGCGACGTAGTTGGTCACCGCGGGACGCGGGTTGCCGATGACGTTGTAACCGGCGGCCTTGGCCTCGATCACCTTGCTTGCGGCCTCCGAGTTCGCGACGAACTGCTCGATCTGGCTCGCCGGCAGGGCGCGGTTGAGCGCATAGGCCGTCGGCACGGTGCCGATCAGGATCAGCATGATCAGGCCCATGCCCTTCTGGCCGTCATTGGAGCCATGGAAGAAGCTCACCAGCGTGCAGGTGAGGATCAGGATGCCGCGGATCCACCACGGCGGCGGCTGGTCGCCCTTCGGCTCGCCGAACAGAGCGGGCGTGGCGCGCAGCAGCACGGCGCGCAGGATGAACAGCAGGCCGGCGGCGAGCACGAAGCCGAACAGCGGCGACAGCAGCAGTGCCTTGCCGATATTGGTGGCCTGGGTCCAGTCGACGCCCGAGGTGCCGCTGCGGCCGTGCAGGACCGCATTCATGATGCCGACGCCCATGATCGAGCCGATCAGCGTATGCGAGCTCGACGCCGGCAGGCCGAAATACCAGGTGCCGACGTTCCAGATGATCGCTGCGATCAGAAGTGCAAACACCATGGCGAAGCCGGCGCTGGAGCCGACCTGGAGGATCAACTCCACCGGCAGCAGCGAGACGATGCCGAATGCGACTGCGCCCGATGACAGCAGCACGCCGAACAGGTTGAACAGGCCGGACCAGACCACGGCGATATGGGCGGGCAGCGAGCGGGTGTAGATGACGGTTGCGACCGCATTGGCAGTGTCATGGAAGCCGTTCACGAACTCGAAGCCGAGCGCAATCAGCAGCGCGACGAACAGCATGAGGAAGGGCGCAATGCTCTTGACCTGCGTGCCGGTCGCATCGACGTCGACCCAAATGCTGTAGGCGACGAAGAGTAGCGCCGCGGCGATGATCCCCATGTAGATAATGCCGGTCAGCGGATGAAAACCGCGGTCGAGGTCTGGCCCTTTCCGCAACGCTGGCTCGATGGAGCCGGGTAAAGCAAGGTCACTCATTAAAAACTCTCCTGTCCCTGTGCTCCGATTTTGCGCGCGGCATGTGACAGGCAGTTGAAATGACGGTGCTTCTCCACCGGTATCTGCTGCGGCGCAGCGTGTGTTATATCACGCCGCCCGTGCTGATTTTTCCCGGAATCCGGCTGCGATCTTCAGATCATCCACAAAGCGCTGATATTCCAGCTCTTTTGCCTTGGGGTCAGGCAGCCGCAGCAGATAGGACGGATGCACGGTCACCAGTGCCTTGCGGCCGTCGGGCAGATCGATCAGCCGGCCACGGTTCTTGCCGATCGGCGTGATCTTGCCGAACACGCATTGCGCGGCGGTCGCCCCCATCGCCACGACGAGGCTGGGCCGAAGGGCCGCCAGTTCTCGCTCATACCATTGCCGGCAGGCACGGATCTCCGGTGTGTTCGGCTTCTGGTGCAGGCGGATTTTTCCGCGCGGCACGAATTTGAAGTGTTTCACGGCGTTGGTGACATAGACCTTCCTGCGGTCGACGCCGGCCTCTTCCAGCGCGCGGTCGAGCATCATGCCTGCAGGGCCTACGAAGGGATGACCGGCGATGTCTTCCTTGTCGCCGGGCTGTTCGCCGACCAGCATGATGGTGGCAGACTTCGGGCCTTCGCCGAACACGGTCTGCGTTGCATCCTTGTAGAGAGGGCAGGCGCGGCAGTGGGCGGCTTCCTCGCGCAGCGTTTCGAGATCATCGGCGGCGGGTTTGCGTGGCATGGGTGCCTCCGGGCGCGGGGTGATCCGTCCGCCGGTCCAGCGTTCGGCATCGGCGAGCAGAGGTTCAAGTATCGAGGCTTCCGCGAGGTTCCTCCCGCGCGGTTTGGGCGCTTCCGGTGCGATCGGCCGGTCCGGCTGGAAGTGGCGGCGCCAAGTCTCCTCCAATCGGTTTGCTGCAGGCATCTCCGTCTGGCTGATCCCCGGCGTGAACGAGATCACGTGGCCGTCCCAGTGGGCGCAGATGTCGGGCGTGAGGATCGACCAGGGCATGTCGGCATAACGGCGCGCGAAGAAAGATGCGGCGAATTCGACGATGTGATGCTCCGGCACGAACCAGGCGGCATAATGCGCCTTCTGCTCGCGTCCGATTTCGCGGAAACGGACGACATCGCGCATCCGCTGCACGTCGCGATGCACGCTATTCGCCATCGCCATGGCCAGCGCCACATCGGGATCGGTCATCGTTGCCAATAGGTCGTGATCGGCCTTCAACCGCCACAGCAGTCGATAGAGCAGCGCAAAGCGTTCGCCGTCGCGATTGAGGATCGCGACGCGTGCAATCTCGATGAAATTGGCCGGCACGTTGAAGGTGTTTTCGATCTCGATCGGCGGAAGGCTCGGCGCCTCGGACAGGCCGGGCGGAATCTGATCCTTGGTTTGGCCTGGCACGCCCCACGTCACGTCCGCGGGGGCGATGTGATGCAATGCCAGCGCGCGTGCGGCTTTGCGCCAGCCGTCGAAATCAGTCTCGCTATCGAGGGTGATGAGGTACATGGCACTTGAATCCTCTTGATTCCACTCATGAATTTGCGGGTGCGCCAATTCGATTGACTCCGGTGGCGCTGTTAGCTTTATATTAGAACATATCATGAACAAATGAGCCAGCCGATCGTTTGTCTTTCTGACGATCCTGGCGACCATCTCTGAAGGAGCGGCGAGCATGAGCGCACGCATAAGCGCGCTTGCGGCTTTGCGCGGCCAGATCGAGCGCATCGAGACGTCGGAAGCCGCGCATCATCGCGATCGCGTGGCGCTCGGCCACCCGGAAGCAGACGACGCGTTGCAGGGCGGGCTGGCGCGCGCGGCGATCCACGAAGTGTTTTGCGAGGGACGCCAGGGCACGGCCGCGACGGGCTTTGTCACCGGACTTGCGGGGCGCCTGATGGCGCATCGCCCGCTGCTGTGGGTGCGGCAGGATTTTTCGGAGGTCGAGGCGGGTACGCTGTCGATGAGCGGGCTTGCCGAGCTCGGCCTCGATCCGTGCCGCGTGGTGATGGTGCGCGCTGCCGATGTCGAGAGCGCGCTGCGCACCTCGGCCGATGCGCTTGCCTGCGATGCGCTGGGCGCCGTCGTGCTCGAGCTCTGGGGCGAGACGAAACAGTTCGATCTCGTGGCGAGCCGCAAGCTGACGCTTGCAGCCCAAGCCTCAGGAGGCACTGGGCTGCTGCTGCGGATGGCGGCAAACCCTCTGCCGTCGACCGCGGAAACCAGATGGATGTTGCGGGCGGCGCATTCGCCGCCTGGACCTGCGTGGAGCGCCTGGGGCGCGCCTCGCTTCGATGCCGAGCTCGTTCGCAATCGTCATGGCCCGGTCGGCCGGTGGATCATGGAATGGAAATGTGATGAGTGCCTGTTCAGTGAATCGTCGGCGTATCCTCAGCCTGTGGCTGCCGCGCCTGCCCATCGATCGCATCAAGCGGGTGCTTTCGCTCATCAGCGAAAAGCCGGATAAAGCGTTTCCAGGCGAAGTGGACATCGGTTCGGGTGGAGAAAACGCGTTAAAACGAAAAGATGAGCCGAGCATCGTCGTTGCCAAGGAAAACAACGCGCTTTCGATCTACGCGCTCGATGAAGCGGCCGGGCGCCTCGGCCTGCATATCGGCCAGCCGCTGGCGAATGCCCGCGCGATCTGTCCGGAATTAAAAGTGTTCGACGCCGATGTCGCGGCGGATGCCAGGACGCTCGAGGATATCGCCGACTGGTGCGACCGCTTCACCCCGCTGGTGGCGCTCGATCCCCCGCATGGCCTGTTTCTCGACATCACCGGTTGCGCGCATCTGTTCGGCGGCGAAGCCAACCTGTTGCAGGCGCTCGTTCGTGCGTTGGCACGGCAGGGTTTTGCGGTCAGCGCGGCGATCGCCTCGACCTCGATCTGCGCGCGCACGCTGACGCGGCAGGCACCTGGCACCATCGTTGCCGATGGCGCGGAGGCGGAAGCGATCAACCGCTTCCCGGTCTCGGCGCTCGTCGCGGATGACGCCATCACCACGGGTCTGCGTCGCGCCGGCCTGAAGACCATCGGTGATGTCGCTTCACGCAGTCCCCATGAAATCACAGCGCGCTTCGGCGCGCGCTTCTCGACGCTGCTCGCGCATGCGTTGGGGCAGGGCGATGCGCCGATCAGTCCGCGAAAATCGCCGCCTGACTACATCGTGGAAAAACGTTTCGCCGAGCCGATCGCGACCGACACCATGATCGCGATGACGCTGTCGCGGCTCGCGGATACGCTTGTTACCTCCATGGAGAAGCAGGGCAAGGGCGCGCGGCGACTGGAGGCGTCCTTCTTCCGTACCGACGGCGTGGTGCGTGCGATCATGGTCGAAACGGGACGTCCGGTGACGCGAAGCGCAGTCGTCGATCGTCTCTTTCGCGAGCGGCTGGATGCGCTCGCCGATCCCCTTGATCCCGGTTTCGGCTTCGACATGGTCCGTCTCTCGGCGAGTCGCACCGAGATCGTGGTGCAGGAGCAGCGCGATCTCGATGCGCGCGTCCATGACAATGACGAGCTCGCCGCGCTGATCGACCGCATCGCCGCGAGGATCGGCGGAAAACGCGTCGTCGTGCACCTGCCGCAGGATACGCATATCCCGGAGTGCGCCGTGCTGGGCGCGCCTGCGCAGCATCATCTCGCCGCCGCCGCGCAGGCTGAATGGCCATCGCGCGTTGAGAGCGAGCCGCCGCTGCGCCCGTTGCGGCTGTTCGACAAGCCAGAACCGATCAAGGTGCCGTTCGCGACCGTGCCGGACGGGCCGCCCCATCAATTCACCTGGCGGCGTGCGCTGCATGCGGTGGTGCGGGTGGAAGGGCCAGAACGCATCGCGATGGAATGGTGGCGGCAGGACGGCAAGCAGCTCACGCGGGATTATTTTCGCGTCGAGGATGCCGAAGGTCTGCGGTTCTGGATCTTTCGCGATGGTCTCTACGATGGCGAACTCGTGGACGAGGAGGGCAGGTCCGTTCCCGCCAACTGGTATGTGCACGGTCTCTTCGCATGAAGACGCCTGCTTACGCCGAGATCGGCATCACCACCAACTTCTCCTTCCTGCGCGGCGGCTCGGATCCGCGTGCCTATGTGCATCAGGCCAGTATTTTGGGCATTCCCGCGATCGGGATTGCCGATCACAACACGCTTGCCGGCGTGGTGCGTGCCTACAAGGAGCTCGATAATGCCGAGGTGCTGCACAAGCCAAAACTTCTGATCGGCACGCGCATCGTTTTCATCGACGGCACGCCCGACATCCTGGTCTATCCGCGCGACCGCGCGGCCTATGGCCGGCTCTGTCAGCTTCTCACCCGGGGCAAGCGCGGCAATGACATCACGCGGATCGAGAAGGGCGAATGCCACCTCAGCTTCGCTGATCTCCTGGAGTTTGCCGAAGGCCAGCTTCTGGTCCTGACACTGCCGCATCGCTTCGAGCCGGGACAAGCGCTGGATGTTCTCGGAAAACTGAAGGCAAGCCGTGCCGAGGGCGTGTGGCTGGCGGCGAGCCTGCTCTATCGCGGCGACGACCGGCGCCGCCTCGCGCGGCTCGACGATCTCGCGGTGAAGGCAAAAGTGCCGCTGCTCGCGACCAACGAGGTGCTCTATCACCATCCCGCGCGCCGGCCCTTGCAGGACGTGCTGACCTGCATCCGGGAAAAAACCACGATCGAGGCCGTCGGGAAGAAGCTGGAGGCCAATGCCGAACGTTTCCTGAAAACACCCCGGGAAATGGCGCGGCTGTTCCGCGATTTCCCTGCGGCAATCGCGGAGACCATGCGCTTTGCAGACGCAATCGACTTCTCGCTCGACCAGCTCAAATACCAATATCCGGACGAGCCGGTGCCGCCGGGCAAGACCGCGCAAGGGCACCTGGAGGATCTGACCTGGGCCGGCGTGCAGACTTATTTCGGCGGCAAGATCGACGACAAGCTCCGCGCCACCCTGCACAAGGAGCTCGCGCTGATCGCCGAGCTGAAATACGCGCATTATTTTCTCACCGTGCACGACATCGTGCACTATGCGCGCAGCCAGAGCATTCTGTGCCAGGGCCGCGGCTCGGCTGCGAATTCGGCCGTGTGCTACGTGCTCGGCATCACCTCGGTCGATCCGACCAAGGTCGATCTGTTGTTCGAGCGCTTCATCTCCAAGGAGCGGCTGGAGCCGCCTGATATCGACGTCGATTTCGAGCATTCGCGGCGCGAGGAGGTGATGCAATATGTCTATCGCCGCTACGGCCGCCATCGCGCCGCGATCATCGCGACCGTCATCCACTACCGCCCGCGCAGCGCCATCCGCGATGTCGGCAAGGCGCTGGGCCTGACGGAGGACGTCACCGCGGCGCTGGCCGACACGGTCTGGGGGAGCTGGGGCAAGGGCCTCAACGACATGCAGGTCAAGCAGGCCGGGCTTGATCCCAACAATCCCATGGTCAGCCTCGCGGTCGAACTTGCGACCGAGCTGATCGAATTCCCGCGCCATCTCTCGCAGCATGTCGGCGGCTATGTGCTGACCCAGGACCGGCTCGACACCTATGTGCCGATCGGTAATGCCGCGATGGACGACCGCACCTTCATCGAATGGGACAAGGATGACGTCGACGCGCTCAACATGATGAAGGTCGACGTGCTGGCGCTGGGCATGCTGACCTGCATCCGCAAGAGCTTCGACCTGATCGGCCAGCACAAGGGGAAGCGCTGGGTCCTGGCCAGCGTGCCGCAGGACGATCCCAGAGTTTACGACATGCTGTGTGACGGCGAGTCGCTCGGCGTGTTCCAGGTCGAGAGCCGCGCGCAGATGAACATGCTGCCGCGCCTGAGGCCGCGGACCTTCTACGATCTCGTCATCGAGGTCGCGATCGTGCGCCCGGGGCCGATCCAGGGCGACATGGTGCACCCTTATTTGCGGCGGCGGAACGGCCAGGAGCAGGTGAGCTATCCATCACCGTCACCGGAGTATGGCGACAAGGACGAGCTCTACAAGGTGCTGCATAAGACGATGGGCGTGCCCCTGTTCCAGGAGCAGGCGATGCGGATCGCGATCGAGGCGGCAAAATTCACCTCCGAGGAGGCCAACGGCCTGCGCCGCTCGATGGCGACTTTCCGCAATGTCGGCACCATCGGCAAGTACGAGGACAAGCTGATCGGCAATATGGTCGCGCGCGGCTACGACCCTGACTTTGCCCGGAGCTGTTTCGACCAGATCAAGGGATTTGGCTCCTACGGCTTTCCGGAGAGCCATGCCGCGAGCTTCGCCCAGCTCGTCTACATCTCGTCCTGGCTGAAGCATTATCATCCGGACGCGTTCTGTTGCGCACTATTGAACTCGCAGCCGATGGGCTTTTATGCGCCGGCGCAGATCGTCGGCGATGCCCGCAAGAACGGCGTCGAGGTGCGCGAGATCGACGTGTCCTACAGCTTTGCGCAGAACACGCTGGAGGAGGGAAACAACAAATACTGCGCCGTGCGGTTGGGCTTCCGCCAGATCGATGGGTTTCATTGGCTCGATGAGGATGAGGAGAGGCTGAAACAAATTCAGTCGTCATTCCGGGAAGCCAACCACAACGGGACTGCGCTCCCTCTCCCGCTTGCGGGGGAGGGCTGGGGTGGGGGTGTCTCCGCAATCGATGATCCCCAAGAGGAGAGAGCCCTCACCCGGATCACATCTAACGATGCGATCCGACCTCCCCCGCAAGCGGGGGAGGTGAAGGAAGACTGGGCCGACCGCATCGTCGCGGCGCGCAACCGCCGTCCCTTCACCTCGCTCGAAGACTTCGCCCGTGACACCGGCCTGCCCAAGCGCGCGCTGATCCTGCTGGCGGATGCCGACGCCTTCCGCTCGCTCGGGCTCGATCGCCGCGAGGCGCTGTGGCAGGTGCGGCGTCTGCCCGACGACGTGCCGCTGCCGCTGTTCGAAGCGGCGACCGCGCGCGAGCAGCCGGACGAGCACGCAAAACCGCTGCCGGTGATGCCACGCCCCGAGCAGGTCGTCGCTGACTATCAGACCATCCGCCTGTCGCTAAAGGGGCATCCGATGGAATTCCTGCGCGAGATGTTCACGCGCGAGCGGGTCATGGTCTGCAAGGACGTCAGTCATGAGAACGAGCGGCGCCGCGTTCGCTGTGCCGGCGTGGTTTTGGTGCGGCAGCGGCCGGGCAGCGCCAGTGGCGTCGTGTTCATGACGCTGGAGGACGAAACCGGCATCGCCAATGTCGTGGTGTGGCCCAAGATCATGGAGCAATACCGCAAGGAGGTAATGGGCGCGCGCCTCATCCTGGTCGAAGGCTATATCCAGAGCAGCCCCGAAAAGGTGACGCATCTCATCGCGCAACGCATGATCGACCGCTCGTACGATCTGGTCGGGCTCGCCAATGATGCGTTAAGCCGTAAGCACCCGGTGCCATCAGGCGCTGCCCTGATCGAACCCCTCAACGACGACCGCCGCGACCACCTTGATGCGCCCGCGCAAAAACTCCGCCACCCCCGCGACGTGAGGATTCTGCCGCCGTCACGGGATTTTCATTGAGGTGGAGTGCGCGTTATGGCGGAAAATGCTGCCACACCCTCAGTGTCATACCCCGCGAAAGCGGGGTATCCAGTACGCCGCAGCTTCTCTGCGAAGCGACCACTGTCTCTGGAATACTGGATCGCCCGGTCAAGCCGGGCGATGACAGTGTCCCTCAGAAATTCACCCGGTTCGAGATTCCGCCGTCCACGACGAGATTTGAGCCCGTCGTGAACGACGACACCGGGCTTGCCAGAAAAACCGCGGCGTTCGCGATTTCCTGCGGCGTGGCCATGCGTCCCGTCGGATTGCGGGCGAGCGTATCCTCGAAGAGTTTGGGCATATTCTGTTCGGCCATGTTCCAGACGCCGCCCTTGAAATAAACGGTGCCGGGCGACACCACGTTGACGCGGATCTTCTTCTTGGCGTGTTGCCGCGCCAATCCCTTGGCCATGTGGATCAGTGCCGCCTTGATCGGGCCGTAGGAGCTCGCCTGGTTGGCCTGCGCCGCCGACACCGACGAGATGATGACAAAGGCCGCATCGCCGCTTTTTTCGCTGCTCGCTTCGAGGAACGGTCGCGCGGCATCGAACGCATGCACGGCGCCAAGCACGTCGAGCCGGAAATTCTGCTCCCATGAGGCGATGTCGTTGCCTTGCGCCATGGCGCCGGCGTTGGAGAACAGCATGTCGATGCCGCCGAGTTCCCTGGCGACGCCGTCGATCCAGGATTTCAGGACCGCTCCATCGGTCACATCGACCGCGCTGCCTGTCGCGCGTACGCCGGTCGCTTTCAATTCGGCCACGGTGGCCGCGACCTGCTCGGCGTTGCGCGCGCACACCGCGACGTTGGCGCCTTCACCGGCCAGCGTCGTCGCAATCGCCCGCCCGATGCCGCGCGTGCCGCCCAGCACGACGGCGCTTTTTCCTTTGAGACCGAGATCCATTGTTGGCTCCTTTTTGTTGGTCGCATGGACTCTAGTCGTTCACGCGACAATGTTGAATTGGTTCTCGACGTCGTAACCCGCGAAAGCGAGGTATCCGGTGCGCCGCGACTTCGCAGTTCTATTACCGGCGTCTCTGGAATACTGGATCATCCGCTTTCGCGGATGATGACAGCGCGCAAGACGGCCGGAGCACAGCTTCACCTCTCACTCCGGCGACGCGCCCACCGGCGGGCCGCCGGGCGGGCGGTGCAGGAAGGTGAGCGATGCGTAGGCGCCGATCCATGAGCCGATGGCGGCGAAGGCGACGTAAGTCGCGTTTTCGGTGTAGCTGATCACGGCGTAGGAGGAGAGCAGGTACCAGATCGCGCTCCAGGTCGCCGCCGGCACGCGCTTGCGCGCCACGACCGCAGAGGTAAACATGACGTAGACCGCGTCGGTGGCGGCGGTCGCGAGCAGTACGGCACCCGCGGTGAGGGGATCGATGGCAGCCATTGCAGTCCTTTCCGTGCTCATGCGATGCTGCCGAAATTATCGGGAGAGCAATCGCCATGCAAAGCCCTGCCGACATTCTCAGGGACATCTGGACCTCCGCGGGCGGCGACGCCGCTGCGCTCGCGCGCGTGCGGCTGAGCGGCGAGGAGCCGCAAATCCCGTCCTCATTCCGCGTCGCGGCGGCAGGCCAGGTCAGCATCGCCGCGGCGGGCCTTGCAGCCGCCGAAATCTGGAGGCAGCGCACGGGCGAGGCGCAGGACGTCGCGGTGGACATGCGCCATGCCGTCGTCGAATGCCGCTCCGAACGTTATTTGCGTGTCGACGACAAGCCGCCGCCACCGGCCTGGGACGCGATCGCAGGAATCTACAAGACCGGCGACGGCCGCTTCGTCCGCTGTCACACCAACTTCCCGCACCATCGCGACGCCGTCTGCAAGGTGCTCGGCTGCGAGGCAGAGCGCGACAAGGTGCAGGCCGCGCTGATGCAATGGAAGGGCGAGGATTTTGAGACCGCGGCCTATGCTGCGGGCGGCGTCGTTGCGCTGATGCGTTCATATGACGAATGGTCTGCACTGCCGCACGCGCGAGCACTGGCCGAGCTGCCGCTCGTCTCGATCGAGAAGATCGGCGAAGCGCCGCCAAAGCCGTGGCCCAAGCTTCGGCCGAAAGGCGACCGCCCGCTCGCGGGCCTGCGCGTGCTCGATCTGTCCCGCGTCATCGCCGGGCCCGTTGCGGGCCGTACGCTCGCCGTCCACGGCGCCGATGTGCTGCTGGTGTCCGGCCCCGAGCTGCCTGGCATTCCATGGCTCACCATCGACACCGGGCGCGGCAAGCTCACGACCTTCATCGAGTTGAAAAGCGATGCGGGCCGCACGAAGCTCCGCGCGCTGCTTGCCGAGGCCGACATCTTTTCGCAAGGCTATCGCCCGCGCTCACTCGCCGCGCTCGGCTTCGCGCCGGAAGATGCCGCGCGCATCAATCCCGGCATCGTCTATGTGACGCTCTCGGCCTATGGTCATGCTGGTCCCTGGGCGGAGCGGCGCGGCTTCGACTCGCTGGTGCAGACCGCGACCGGCTTCAACCACGCGGAGGGGCAGGCCGCCGGCATCGACGGACCGAAGGAATTACCGGCGCAGATGCTCGACCACGCCACCGGCTATCTGATGGCCTTCGGCGCGATGATGGCGAAGGCACGTCAGGCCTGCGAGGGTGGTAGCTGGCACGTGCGCGTATCGCTGGCGCAAACCGGGCGCTGGTTGTGGAATCTCGGTCGGCTCGCGGACGGTTTGAAGACCCCGGATCTTCCGGGGGCGGCTGTACATCCTGCGTTCATAAAGGCCATGCCATCCGGTTTCGGAACGTTGAAAGCGGTCAGCCATTCGGCGATGCTGTCGAAAACCCCGGCCGATTGGCTGCGTCCGGCAATGCCGCTCGGCAGCCATACGCCGGAATGGCCGAGCCGTGGCTGACACGAAGCTGACACAGAACTGACGTCGCAAAATTTTAACGCAAACCGAAAGGCGACCCGCGTTTTTTAGGTTGTCTGAAATCTCAATTCGGCACTATTAGCGCGATCGATGAGGCAGTCATTTTGCTGAAATCATCGCGAGAATGACCAGGCCCCATGTTAGTCAAAAATACCAAGCAATTGCAGGTATTTACCAAGCAACGGCTGATTGCGTCCGTAGTTTTACTGACGCTCGCCGGCGGCGCCTATGCCTACCTCTATGCCGGGGGCAAGGAAAAGAACCATTCGGAAGTCTCCAGCCAATCGCGCAAGAACGCGCAGAACTTCACGCCGACGCCGTCCGAATGGGCGACGCTGTCGATCGAGCCCGTGAAGCAAAAGACCTTCCGCGCCGAATATGTCACCGAGGGCAAGGTCGCGGTCGACGAGGACCGCTCGACGCCGGTGTTCTCGCCCTATGCCGGGCGGGTGACCAAGCTGCTCGTGAAGCCCGGCGAGAGCGTCAAGCAGGGCCAACCGCTGTTTATGATCGAGGCCGCCGACACCGTGCAGGCCCAGAACGATTTCATCACGGCGATCACCTCGCAGAACAAGGCAAAATCGGCGCTCGAGCTCGCTGACATCCAGTTCAAGCGCGCCAAGGATCTCTATGAGGGCCACGCCGTTCCGCTGAAGGACTATCAGCAGGCGGAAGCGACGCAAGTGCAGGCGCAGAACGACATGCGCTCGTCGGTGACCGCGCTGGAAGCCGCGCGCAACAAGCTGCACATCCTCGGTTTCACCGACGAATCGATCAAGGCCTTCCAGGACAAGGGCAGCATCAATCCGGAGATCACGATCTACGCGCCGATCTCGGGCACGGTCGTGCAGCGCAAGATCGGCCCCGGCCAGTATGTCAGCGCGGGCGCCAGTGATCCGGTGTTCGTGATCGGCGATCTCTCGACCGTCTGGCTCACGGCCTTCGTGCGCGAGAGCGATGCCGCCTCCGTCTGCGTCGACCAGGACATTACCGTGAACGTGATGGCGCTGCCGGGCCGTCCCTTCACCGCCAAGATCAATTACGTCGCCGCTGCGATCGACCCCAACACCCGCCGCCTTCTGGTCCGCGCCACCATCGACAACAAGGAAGGCCTGCTCAAGCCGGAGATGTTCGCCAACGTGACGATCTATTCGGCTGGCGGTCGCGGGGCGCCAGCCGTGCCGAAGCAGGCACTGATTTATGAAGGTGACCAGGTCCGCATCTGGGTCGCGCGCGAGGACAAGTCGGTCGAGTTGCGCCAGATCAAGATCGGCCTCGTCAACGGCGATCTCGTCGAAGTCACAAGCAATCTGAAACCGGGCGAACAGATTGTAACCAAGGGCAGCCTGTTCATCGATCGCGCGGCCTCTGGCAGCTAGCGCATGATCATGCGCCGTCAAAACTGCCGCTAGCGCACAGCGAAAAACTGACCTGTAATGGATCGTCTCGTCGCCCTTGCCGTCAATCGCCGCTACCTGATGGTCGGCATGTTCGTCGCCGTACTGATCGGCGGCCTGATCGCGTTCAACCAGCTCAATATTGAGGCCTATCCCGATCCGACGCCGCCGATGGTCGACATCGTGACGCAGAGCCCGGGCCTGTCGGCCGAGGAGATCGAGCGCTACATCACGATCCCGATCGAGACCCAGGTCGCGGGCCTGAAGAACCTGACGACCATCCGCACCATCTCGCTCTACGGACTGTCCGACGTCAAACTCCAGTTTTCCTTTGCCTACACCTATGACGAGGCGCTCCAGCAGGTCTTGAACCGCCTGGCGCAGCTCGCGCCGCTCCCCGGCAACGTGCAGCCGCAGATCTCGCCGCTGAGCCCGATCGGCGAAATCTTCCGCTACCGCCTGGTCGGCCCGCCGAACTACAGCGTGCTCGACCTGAAGACGATCCAGGACTGGATCCTCCAGCGCCGCTTCCGCGCCGTGCCCGGCGTGATCGACGTCACCGGGTGGGGTGGCAAGACCAAGACCTACGAGCTCCAGGTCGACTTCAACAAGCTGATGGCCAATGGCCTGACGCTGCCGCAGCTGCTCCAGGCAGTGAGCAATTCCAACGTCAATGTCGGCGGCAACACCGTCAACATAGGCTCGCAATCCGCCGTGGTGCGCGGCGTCGGCCTGATCCGCTCGATCGATGACCTCGCCAACACCATGGTGGCGCAGACCGGTGGCAACCCGGTGCTGGTCAAGGACGTCGCGACCGTCACCGTCGGCGAGAAGCCGCGGCTCGGCATCGCCGGCCTCGACGATAGCGACGACATCGTGCAGGGCATCGTGCTGATGCGCCGCGGCGAGCAGAGCACGCCGACCATCAAGCGCGTCGAGCAGCTCGTTGCCCAGATCAACAATTCAACCATCCTGCCGCCCGGGGTGCGCATCGAGCGCATCTACGACCGCAAGGACCTGATCGACCTCACCACTCACACCGTGCTGCACAACATGGTGGTCGGCATTTTGCTGATCGTGCTGTTGCAGTGGATCTTCCTGGGGGATTTGCGCAGCGCATTGATCGTCGGCGCCACCATTCCGTTCGCGCTGTTCTTCGCCGTGATCATTCTGGTGCTGCGCGGAGAGTCGGCCAACCTGCTATCGGTCGGCGCGATCGATTTCGGCCTGATCGTGGACGCGACCGTCATCATGGTGGAGGCGATCTTCCGCCGCCTGACCCAGACCACGCCGCTTTCCGAACTCGAACATGCCTCGCCCGAGACGCTGTTTGGCATGAAGAGCCATGCCATCCTGTCGGCCGCCGCCGACGTGTCGCGCTCGATCTTCTTTGCCGCCGCGATCATCATCGCGGCCTTCCTGCCGCTGTTCACGCTCTCCGGCGTCGAGGGCAACATTTTCGGCCCGATGGCGCGCACCTATGCCTATGCGCTCGCCGGCGGCCTGCTTGCGACCTTTACCGTTACTCCCGCGCTCTCCGCGATCATCCTTCCCGCGCATGTCGAGGAAACCGAGACCAGAGTCATGCTGCTCCTGCACCGGATCTACACGCCGGTGCTGCATTGGGCGGTCAGCAACCGCAATATCGTGCTGGGCGGCGCCATCGGCCTCGTCGTCATGACGCTCGCGCTCGGGCGGCTGCTCGGTCTCGAATTCCTGCCTAAGCTGGAAGAGGGCAATCTCTGGATCCGCGCGACGCTGCCGCCGACCATCTCGCTCCAGGAGGGCAATACCTACGTCAACGAGATGCGCAAGCTGATCCGCGCCCGTCCGGAGGTCGAGTCCGTGGTGTCGCAGCACGGCCGTCCCGACGACGGCACCGACGCGGCCGGCTTCTTCAACGCCGAGTTCTTCGCACCGCTCAAGCCCGCGAGCGAGTGGCCGGGCACTCACGACAAGGAAGAGCTGACCGCGCAGCTCCTCAAGCAGCTCGACGACCACTTCCCGGGCGTCGAGTTCAACTTCTCGCAATATCTCCAGGACAACGTCTCCGAAGCCGTCTCGGGCGTGAAGGGCGAGAACTCGATCAAGCTATTCGGTAGCGACCTCAAGGCGCTGACTGACACTGCCAACAAGATCAAGTCGGTGCTGTCGACGGTGCAGGGCGTCACCGACCTTGCGGTGTTCACCTCGCTCGGACAGCCGACGATCCAGATCGATATCGATCGCGCCAAGGCCGCGCGTTACGGCTTGGCGCCCGGCGACATCAATGCCACCATCAAGGTCGCGATCGGCGGCGACACTGCGGGCGACCTGTACGAGCCGGGCTCGGACCGCCATTTTCCGATCATCGTTCGCCTGGCGCCGGAATACCGCAAAAGCGCCGAGGCGATCCAGAATCTGCGCATCGGCGCGCCCGGACCGAACGGCACTGTCACGCAGATTCCCCTGAGCGAGGTCGCCACGATCAGCCTCGTCTCGGGCGCGGCCTATATCTATCGCGAGCAGCAGGAGCGCTATTTGCCGATCAAGTTCTCGGTGCGCGAGCGCGACCTCGGCAGCGCGATCCGCGAGGCGCAGCAGAAGATCGCCGAGCAGGTGCAGTTGCCGCCGGGCTCGCACATGGAGTGGGTCGGCGAGTACGGCAACCTCCAGGATGCGATCCGGCGGCTGTCGATCGTGGTGCCGATTTCGCTGGCGCTGATCGGCATCCTGCTCTGGTTCAATTTCGGCTCGATGACCGACACGCTGCTCGCCATGAGCGTGATCCCGATGGCGATCTTCGGCGGCGTGCTGGGTCTCTTGATCTCCGGCACGGCGTTCAGCGTCTCGGCGGCGATCGGCTTCATCGCGCTATTCGGCATCGCCGTGATGGATGGCATCATCATCATCTCGCAGTTCAACCAGCTCATCGAGGAAGGCCTTGACCGCATGACGGCGGTGGTGCGCACCGGCGAGTTGCAGCTCCGCCCGGTGCTGATGACCTGCGTGGTCGCCGGCGTCGGGCTGCTGCCGGCCGCGCTATCCGAGGGCATCGGCTCGCAGGTGCAAAAGCCGCTCGCGGTCGTCGTCGTCACCGGCATGATGCTGGCGCCGGTGGTGATCCTGGTGACGCTTCCGGTCCTGATCTCGTTCTTCTCGCGTCGCGCCCGCTGATCCCTGTGGGCATGTGCCCACAAATCCTGCCCACTCGGTTTGTGGTTGACGAAATCGCCCGGCGTTCCTTGATTAGAGGCAAGGGCAACCGCGGGAGAGACGAGCCATGCGGATGGAGGAACACGCGGGCAGGGGAGCCGCCACGGCGGAGCAGATCCTGGGCGAGATCCGGGATTACTGCCGCGCGACCAGAACGGCGGAATCGACCTTCGGCAGGCTCGTCGTCAACGACGGCAAGCTGGTGTCGCGCCTGCGCGACGGCGCCAGGATCACGACCGGCACGCTCGACAAGGTGCGCGCCTATCTCAGCGAGCACCGGCCGGAACGGTCGGGCAGCGCCGCGACCGTCGCGGTGAAGGCGACCAATGGCGTGGCTCCCGTGCTCGAGGTCGCGCCGCCCGGCTTCCGCTTCTTCGACAATAGGCAGAAATATCTGCTGTTCGTCTCCACCTGTAGCGAGAAGACGGAGGTCGCCAACCGGATCTCGCTGGAAATCTCCAATCTCCAGCCGGCACCGCCGGCGCTCAGGCTGTTCGACGCCGGTTCCGGCGATGGCACCGTGCTGTCGCGGGTGATGCGCGCGCTGCATGCGCGCTTTCCGGCGATGCCGCTCTATGTCGTGGCCAAGGAGATCTCCTACGAAGACGTTCGCATGATGCTGGAGAAGATGGCCGACCGCCTGTTCGAGCATCCAGCGACCGTGCTTGTCGTGACCAACCTTTATTACGGTGAAGCGCCCTGGCTGACGCCGCGCTCGGCGACCGCGGCGCAAGGCTTGCTCTGGAAGGACGCCGCGCTCCAAGGCAACACCGCGCACGGCTTTGCCGAGCAGATCAGCGAGCTCGAGCCCTTCCTCGCCGAGAACTGGCGCGCCGGGATCAGCCCGAAGACCGGCAATCCTGTCTATGTGCGTCCGGTGATTCTGACGCTCAGGCGCGAGGATCATTCCTTCCTGCTCGATCCGATCATGCCGCGTCCCGGCCGCGTGATGGCGGACTACGATCTCGTCATCGCCTCGCAGCCCTATCGTGCCCGCGCCAGCGTCGCGTTCAAGGCCTCGAAGGTCGTAACGCCGCTGGTGCGGTCATTACGTCCCGGCGGCCGTCTGATCGGCATCCATTCCCACGGCCGCGATCCCGGGATGGAGATCATCGACCAGGTCTGGCCCGGCGATGATCCCTTTGACACGGATCGTTACGCGATCCTGCGCCAGGTCAAGCACGAACTCGGCTCGGCGGCGCGGCACTTCAATTTCAATGCTTCGTCGGATGCGCGCGCGATCTTCCGCTACCGCATGCACACGCTGCCGGATGAAGTCTCGGGCCCGATCGGGACCTCGACACTGTTCGCGGCCTGGAACGCGGCGATCTATGTCGCGCAGATCGAGGACGACAGGCTGTCCGAGGTCGTGCGCGACGGCCGCTATCTCGAGGCCACCGATCGCGTGGTGAGAAAACATGGCGGACTCTGGTTCAACGACGAGACCTATGTGATCTCGCGCCGTCGGGCGCCTGCGTGAACGATCGGAGCACGCGATGACGATGACGCTTGAACAGCTCGAACAGTCCCTATCCGGCGATCTCGCCGTGCTGCTGCCGAAGGCGTCGGTGGAAATCTCCTCGCGCGGACACCAACTCGACGAGCTGCGCCAGCAATTTGCGCCGGGCATCGATGTCAGCATCACCTTCCTGCCGGGGGACCACTACCAGCACAATGTCGAGACCGCAGCCAGGCTGCGCCGCGCCGGATTCAACCCGGTGCCGCACATCGCCGCGCGCGAGATCGCCTCGCGCGAAGCGCTGGACGATTTCTTCCGCCGGCTGCGCGGCGAGACGGATGTCCACCGCATCCTCCTGATCGCCGGCGATCTCGCCACCGCCAAAGGGCCGTTCAGGTCGAGCCGTGATGTCGCCGCAAGCGGCCTGATAGAGACGCACGGCTTCTCGCGCGTCAGCGTCGCGGGCCACCCCGAAGGACATCCTTACCTCGACACGGCGCAGACGACGAGATCGCTTGCGGCGTGGCGCGAGTGGGGCAGGGAGCGGCAGATCGCGCTCGATATCGTCACGCAATTCTGCTTCGAGGCCGCGCCGATCCTGAATTGGCTGGGCGAGCTTCGCATCGCGGCCATCGATCTTCCCGTGGTGATCGGCCTCGCAGGTCCCGCGAGCCCCGGCACGCTGATGAAATTTGCGCTCCGTTGCGGTGTCGGCAATTCGATCCGTGCGGTTCGCAACCAGATCGGCCGCCACGGCCGGCTGCTCACCGAGACCGGGCCGGACGAGGTCGTGCGTGGGCTCGAGACAGCACCGAAGGCCGTGACGTCGCCGGTCAGCGGCTTCCATTTGTTCCCGTTCGGCGGTCTTCGCAAGTCAGCGCGCTGGCTGAACGAGCACGCCAGCGTGTCCGACGCCTGTCAGAACCGGTAAAGCTGCGCCGGATTGTCGACCAGGATCTTCCTGCGGATGCCTGCATCCGGCACCCAGACCGGCAGCTGGTTCAGCAGGCGGCCATCGTCGATCTGATAGAGCGGCGCGATGTCGGTGGCCTTTCGTCCCTCCACATGGCTGGAGTCCGGATGCGGCCAGTCGGTGCCCCACACGATGCGATCGGCATTGGCCGCGATCAGTGCGCGGGCGAACGGCACCATGTCCTGGTAATCCGGCGTGAGCTTCGACGAGCGATAGGCGCCGGAGATTTTCACATAGGCCTTGCCGGATTTCACGAGTTCGAGGAGGTCGGAAAATCCGGGCTGCTCCAGCCCTAGCGATGCCTCCAGGCCGCCGAAATGATCGAACACCGCCGGCACGGGCGCAGCCGACACGAGGTCCTTGATCGCGGAGATCATCGGCAGTGTGGTGTAGAGCTGGACATGCCAGCCGCGCGACTTCATGCGTTCGACGGCGGCCGTGAAGCGTGCGCGCCCGACATTGGGATCGCTGATGCCGCCGGTTGCCAGATTAATGCGGATGCCGCGGAAGCCGTCCTCTCCCATCGCATCGAGCTGGGCTTCCGTCGTCTTGTCGTCGATCACGGCCACCCCCCGTGCGGTCGCGCCGCGGGCCTTCATGCCGAACAGGGTGGACGAGTTGTCGGTGCCGTAGACGCTCGGCGTCACGATCACCACGCGCTCGATATGCAGCGCCTTGTGCAGCGCCGCCATCTCCTCTGGCGACGCCGGCTCCGGCGTATAGACGCGACCCGCGAAGAAGGGAAATTTCGCGGGATCGCCGTGGATGTGGGTGTGGCAGTCGCAGGCATGGGCCGGGACGTCGAAATTGACTGATGTCGACGGCTGCGACGCCCGGGCATGGGCTTTGCTGGTCATGGTGACTCCGGCAGCCAGGGAGGCGAGCACAACGCTTCGTCGGGTGAGCATGGTTGTCTCCTTGCTTCGTTGTTCCGAGAACGTCGGTGACGATATCACATCAGCCCGGCGATCGCCGCGCGTCGCTGCATAGCTGCTCGACGAGTTCTGCAATCGGCCGCGCGCCATCGACGCGCAAGACCGGGCAGGGCAAGCCCGCAAGCCACGCTTCATGCTTCGCGAGACTGCGGCCTTCACGCTCGCCCGTCTCGTAGTGCGCGGCCCATTCGATAAAGGCTTCGGTTTCCTCGTGGCGCCAGCCATCGGGCGCCACCGCATCAGCGCCGAAATGCGCGGCCTCGCGGGCGCGCAGGCGCGTCAGCCGCACCTCGCGCGGCGTGATCACGAACACGACGAGATCAAAGAACGGGATGAGCGCGTCGCCCCAACCGGTGACGGATCCGCTCAGCACCCAATCAAGACGTGGCAGGAACATTTCGCGCATGAGACGCAGGCGCTCGGGCATGGGGCGAAGCGTCTGGTAGGGCGGTGCCTTCGGCAGCCAGAAATAATCGTCGCTGTCATGATGCGGAAGCGCAAGCCGATCGGCAAGCGCCCGGCCGAGCGTCGTCACGCCGGAGCCTGACGCTCCCGTCAGATGAACGCGGCAGCTTTTCATGGTCACGTCCCGATAACGGCTTGAACCAGGTGGCCAGCGGTTTGACTAATGATCCGCGCTCCCGGATCATCTGTCTCCCACCGGAATCACTTTATGCAAAAATCCTTTGGCAAATTCAAAGCGGGCGTCTCGGCCGCCGCTGTCCTCGTCGCGCTGTTCGGTGTCTATGGCTTCCGCAAGATTCAGGCGCTGGCGGCCGATCCAGCCGGTCCAAAGGACTGCCGTGCCGCGGATGACATCGGCGAGCGAGGCAGGATCGACCTTGAAAAGGTGAGGGCGATCGCGCCGCTTCAGGGCGTGAAGTGGTCCCAGCTCGGCGGCAGCCTCAATGATGCGAGCTGCCTCAACCGCACCGAAATCTACGGCATGGTTGAGGTGCATACCGTCGATGATATTACAAAAACTCTCGCCTTCGCGCGCGAAAACAAGCTGCCGGTGACGACGGCTGGCGTGCGCCACTCCATGGGCGGCCAGGCCTTTCGCAGGGGAGGCATCGTGCTGGACATGCGCAATTTCAACCGCATCACGCTCAACGAAGCGGCGCGCAGCGTCACCGTGCAGCCGGGCGCGACATGGCATGACATCCAGATCGCGCTGCATCCGCGCTTTGCGGTGCGCGCGATGCAGTCGACCGACATCTTCAGTGTCGGCGGTTCGATCTCGGTCAATGCCCACGGCATGGACCATCAAGCCGGCGCGCTGGCCCGCTCGATCAAGACGATGAAGGTGATGCTGGCCGACGGCTCGATCCAAAGCGTCTCGCCGACCGAGAACCAGGAGCTGTTCAACCTCGTCGTCGGCGGTTATGGCCTGTTCGGCGTCATCGTCGAGGCCGAGCTCGATATCGCCGACAACACGGTCTACCAGACCGGACGGCGCGTGCTCGACTACAAGGCCTTCCCGGCGCTGTTCGCGGGCGAGATCGAGAAGGACACCAATGTCGGCCTGATGTACGGCCACCTCTCGACCGCGCCGAGCAGCTTCTTGCAGGAGATGCTGCTCTACACCTACACCAAGGTCGACGGCAGCGATTTCGCGATCGAGGAGCTCGGCGAGGTCACCAGCACGAAGCTCAGGCGGCTCACGATCAACCTCTCCAAGCAGGGGCCGTTCTTCCAGGAGCTGAAATGGCTCTCGGAGAAGCACATCGAGCACCGGATGGAGACCTGCACGGTCACCCGCGCCAAGGCGATCGCCTCGGGCGAAGCCTGTCTCGTCAGCCGCAACAATCCCATGCACGACTCCGTGCCGTACCTGCGCAATGCCTTGCAGGACGAGACCGACATCCTCCACGAATACTTCATCCCGCGCAAAAACTTCGTCGCCTTTGTCGACGGCATGCGCAGGATCATGCTCGACAACAAGACCAATCTCCTGAACGCCTCCGTCCGCGTGGTGCACAAGGAGGAGAACTTCCTCACCTATTCGCCGGAGCCGGCGTTCTCATTGGTGCTCTACATCAACCAGCCGACGGACGATGAGGGCAACCGCCGCATGAAGAAGGTGACGGAAGAGCTGATCGACCTCACCATCGCCAACCAGGGGCGCTTCTTCCTGCCGTACCAGCTCTATTATTCACGCGACCAGCTCGAGAAATCCTACCCGCAGATCGACGACTTCTTCGCCGCCAAGCGCAAGTACGACCCGGCCGGTCTCTTCACCAACACGATGTATCAGAAATACGGCTCGTAAGGCACGATCCGGACAAGTGTTCAGCAGTCTTCCCTCGCGACAAACGCGGAACACGTTTGCGCGGAGATCGTGCTCCGCAAATAAAGCCTACCAGGCCGTGTACTCATAACCGTCGGTGAAACCAACGAAGGCTACGTCCGCTTTCGCGCGGTTAGCGACCAAGTTCGTGCGGCCGCGCAACATGTCGCAAAGGGCCGATTCCGTTGAAAAAGGGCGGCAGTAATCCGATGTATTGGCGTCAGCGGCGATGCGGCCGAGCGGCTGTGTCG